>JBBQSR010000032.1:0-13916 GCA_038234855.1 Ktedonobacterales bacterium
ATTGCCCCCATAGATGCCCTTGGTGAGGTCGGTGAAGTGCATCGAGCCGCCATAGCCGCCGCAGCAACCCGTGGCGCGGCCCAGCAGTTCGGCGAACCCCGCTGTGGGGTCCATACCCTTGGCCAAGGCTTGCCCGTGGCCGCGATACGTCATGGTGATGCCATCCTCCGGCGCGAGGGCCGCGCAGGCTCCCACGCTGACCGCCTCTTGCCCATTGCACAGGTGCATCGACCCGCGAATGTGCCCGGCGGCGTAGAGTTGGCTGCACTGTTCCTCGAACCGCCGAATGCGGAGCATGTTCCCCAGCAGGGCGAGGGATTCCTGGTGATCGCTCATCGTCAAACGTTCCTCTTGGTCGTGTTCGTCGCGCGTTTTGTTGCGACGGGGCGCGTCAGCGTCGTTCTGAAGCGCCCGCGCGTCAAGCCTGGGCGTCAGTGCCCAAACACCTGCAATTCCGTGATGAAGAAGTACTCGTTCGCCGTCTTTACAGCGGCGACGTAGCGATAGGCGGTGGTGTCGGTCACGGCACAGGTGAAGGTCGCCTGATAGGCGAGCGGGGTGCTCCCCTGGCTGCACAGCACCACATGCCCCTGCGACATATCCGCATTGTTCGATGCCCAGATGGCAAAGTTTTGGCGCGTCACGGACTGATCCATATCTTGCCGCGTCACCAGTTTGATCTGGCTCAGGGTGTAGGCTTGGCCGAGATCGACCTGCCACCAAGGCGACGTATCCGCGCCGGTGGGGGACCAGCCCGTCGCGTTGCTGCCATCATTGGCCTTCGCCGCGCTGTAGTCGGTGCTATAGGTCGACGAGGCGGCGGCGGTTTTGCCGACGGCGACATTGGCGTCAACGGGGATTTGTCCAAACACCCGCAATTCGGTGATGAAGAAGTATTCGTTCGCCGTTTTCGTCGCACGGACGTAGCGATAGCCCGTCGAGTCGGTGACGTTCTGCGTCCAGGTCGCTTGATAGGCCAGCGGGCTGCTCCCCTGGCTCCCCAGCACGACATGGGTGGCGAAGGTCGCGTCATTCGAGGCCCACACCGCGAAGTTTTGGCGCGTGGCTGACTGATCCATATCTTGCCGCGTCACCAGTTGAATCTGGGAAAGCGTGTAGGTGCGGCCCAGATCGACCTGCCATGAGGGCAAGGTGTCCGTCCCCGTGGGTGACCAGCCCGTGCTGGTGCTGCCATCGTTGGCTTTGGTCGCGTCGTAGCTGCTGTTATAGGTGGAGGTGGCTGATGCGGTCTTGCTGAGCGCGACGTTGGCCGCGCCTTTGATGTCGGCATAGGCCGCTTCGATCCCCGCGTTGCTCACGATGGCGGTCGGGGCGGTTGCGGGGTCGGTGTAGTTGCTTTGGACTGTGTTGGGGGTCAGATTGTCATTTTGGAAGATGTTGTAGGGCGTCTGATACGTCAGGTTGTTCGTCACCGTGACGTATTGGCTCTTGTTATCCAGGTAGATCGCGCCGTAGTTGTGCGCTTGGTCGTGGACGACATTGCCATCGATCAATTCACCGTTCGCCAGCGATGTCCCTTGTACGCTGTTGGAGTAGATGCCCCCACCATCCACGAGCAGTTGCATGTGGTTGTAGATGAGGTTATCGAGGATCTGATTGTTTTGGGCATACGAGACAACGCCCCAGCCCCAACCATTCGAGATGCCGGAATAGGGGGTGTTGAAGATCTCGTTGTGTGAGATGATGGTGCTGGCGACATAGCCGCTATAGATGCCGATGCCCCCATGATACTCAGCGGGCAGATCGTGGACATAGTTATCCGTGACAATATCGCCTGTGTCCTGGTCGGTGCCCGTAGCATTTGGGGTGTCAACGTTGCCCAACTGTACGCCACTGCCGGAGATGTCGGTGAAGACGTTGCCGATGACCGTGTTGTTTTGGCTGCCCGTGTCGATGTTGAGGCCCGCCGCGCCCAGGTGCGTGAAGGTGTCGCGCTCGAACCGCAGATCATGCGCGTGCGCGAAGGCGACGTTCGCGGGGGTCTTGGTCAGCGTATTGGCGGTACCCACATAGGTGAAGTTCGCTTGCAGTTCGATGAAGCCATCCCCCGTGCTAGGCCGCAGCCAGGTCGCATAGGCGAAGGTGATGCCCTTGAAATGGATGTTGTGAATCTGCGCGCCACTCGCCCCGGTCCCACTCACCAAGGTTTCGACCGTTGGCGCGATGACCGTCGCCGTGGCCAGATTTTCGCCCGAACGCGGGAGGTAATAGAGCACGCCCGTGGTGTGGTTGAGGTACCATTCCCCTGGCTGATCGAGCAGTTCATAGGCATTCTCGATGGACGTGGGCAGGTTGATGCCCTGCTGCCCACTATTCTTGTTGACGCCGTTGGTGAAGCAGGGCTGCTGCATGGTGATGGCGGTGCCGCTGATGCTGGCGACGCCGCAGCGCGATTCCGTCCACTGCGCGTTGGGCGTGCCTGCCCCCGCTGTGTAGACGAATTCCAGCGCGGCGGGGTTGCCCCAACTGGCGAGCGTCGCCGCGCTGGCGGTGTAGCCCGTGGTGCCAGTGCGCGTCAGCGTGACGGGCAGCGCCCCGGTGGCCCGCGTCGCGCGGACGCCATTCACATACAGTTGCCGCGTTTGCAGCGAAGTGCCAACGGTCGCTTGCCAGATGCTGGTGCCGCTGACCTGTGACCATCCGGTGATCGCCTGGCCGCCGCTGATCGTCACCTGGGCTGGGCTGGCCGTCCCAAAGCCATTGGCCTGATAGATGATGTTGTACCCATTCGTGCCGGAATCGCTCTGCGTGAACGCTAGCGTCTGCGTTTGGGTGTAGGTACCAGGGAGCAGATTGATGATGATGTCGCCCGTCATATTGCTGCTCAGTGCCGCGACTTGTTGCCGCGCATAATCGAGCGTAGCAAAGGGATGACTGCTATCGGTGCCACTGTTGCTATTCGACCCCGTTGGGGAAACATAAAAGGACGCCTGTGTCGCCGCGAAGGCATGGGTGACATGCCATCCGACGAACAGGCCCAGCGCGATGAACACGCTCACCAATCCTAGGATGAAGAGGCGTTTTGCGGATAAGCGCAGGGCAAACGTCGGCATTCCCACCTGATGAAGCTGCATGGATGTTCTCCTTTGATGCATCCCGGCATGTGCGCGGAAACAAGAGGGCAGCAGTGCCCAGGGCGGTGACAGCGACAGTTGCTGCCCCGTCGTGATGATGTGGGCCGTGTAAGTTGGCTCGTTTTTGAAGGTGTAGGGCTAGTCGCGCCCGTTACTCGCGGGTGCTGCCGGTGATGATGCCACTGCTGATGGCACGCTGGGCAAAGAGGAAGACCAGCGCCACCGGCAGCACCATGATCACCCCCGTCAACGCCAACTCCGCCCGATGAATCGGCAACTCGCTGGCGAACTCGGGGTGCAGCGCTGCCGTGCTGCTCATCAGCGTGTACAGCCCCACCGGCAGGTTGAAGTTGGTGTCGCTCTGCAAAAAGACATACGGCCCGAAGAAGTTGTTCCAGTTCGCCGTGAAGCTCAGGAATGTCAAGATGCCTAGCAGAGGCCGCGCGAGCGGCAGCCCGATGTTCCAGAACAACTGCCATTCATTCGCGCCATCCAGCCGCCCCGCCGCCAACAGGTCCTTGGGCAGCGTCACCGAATAGTAAATGAAGGCGATATACACCCCAAATGGGTAGAACGCCGCTGGCAGGATCACCGCCCACGGCGTGTCGATGAGGTGAAAGAGGTTGAGTTCGAGGAAGTTGGGCAGCACCACGGCGGCGGCGGGCAACACCATCGTCACCAAGGTCAGCGTTAGGGTCAACGACCGCCCGGCGAAGCGCGAGGTCGCCAGGGTGTACCCCGCCGGAATGGTGACGGCCAATTGGATAATAATCGCCGCGACGACGTAGAAGACCGAGTTCAGCGTCCACTTGAGAATGACGCCATTATCATAGTGAAGCAGGTTCGCCCACGCCTCGCCCAGCCGCGCGAAGGAGCCAAACGACAACGGATTGGCGAAGAGGAACTGGCTATCGGTCTTGCTGGGGGCCAACACCAACCACAGCAGCGGCAGCCCAAAGAAGATGCCCGCCCCCAGCAAGGCGACGAAGCGCACGATCAGGCTGATTGGCCCCAGGTCCTGCGTGCGTTGTCGTTGGCCTAAGCGTGCCAGCCACGCGGGACGCGTCGCGCTGGGCGTGGTGTTCGTGATGGTTCGCATGGATGACTGCCCTCCCGCGCTATTCGGCGACATCGGTCTGGTAGAACTTGGTGCCATAGATGATGAGGAACGCCGCCCCCATGCCGATGGCGATCATGGCGAGCGACACCACCGCCGCCGCGCCGAACTGGCCATAGGTGAAGGCGAAGGTGTAGCCCAGTTGGTTGGGCGACCACGTCGGCGAGACGGTGCTGGCATAACTCAGCGCCGCCCCGATCAACGTCGGCTCCGTGAAGATTTGGATGTTCGCCGCGAAGGTCAGGATCGCCATGAAGGTCACGAAGCGACTGATGAGGGGCAGCTTGATATAGAGCGCACTCTGCCACGCCGTCGCGCCATCGACCGTCGCCGCTTCGAGCAACTCGGGCGCGATGCCCTTGAGCGCACCATAGAAGATGGCGATCCAGCCCCCCGCGCCACCAAAGAAGCCGATGAGCGTGAAGAGCAGCGGCAGGTGGCTGGTCTGCACCACCTGCACGTTGTCGCGCAACCCCAGCGCATGCAGGATCGGGCTGAACGGGCTGATGCGCGGGTCAATCAAAAAGATGGCGAGCAAGACCAGCGCGGGTCCGGCCACGGCACCGGGGAGGAAGTACACCGTGCGCATCGTCGTGGCGAACCACCCCGTGCGGGCGTGCAGCAGCAGCGCGAGCACGACGCAGCCCGCCACCCCCAGCGGCACCGAGAGCACTAGGAAGGTGCCGACATGCGCGAAGGCCCCAGCGAAGCGAAAGTCGTGCAGGGCATAGCCAAAGTTATCTAGTCCGGCGGCGAAGAACTGCGGCGTGCCATCTTGAAACTTTGCAAAGCTGATGAGGACGGCATAGAGCGCGGGACCCACCCCAAAGGCGAGCAGGAACACGGCGTAGGGCAAGAGGAAGAAGTGGCTGGCGCGGGGCCGCCACCAGGCGCGGCGTCGCCGTGTGGCGGGCGTGGTGGCGGTCTCGAGGCTGACGGATGCCATGGGGTGAACTCCTTTGTTCGAGGGTCGCACTCAGCGCCCGCGCCACGGCGTGCGCGCAAGGAAACGCTTGGGCACCAGCACCAGAGGGGCAATTGAGGTCGTACCGATAGTGTATGGCCCCAACTGCCTCCCAGGTGTGGTGGGCTACGGTTTCGTCGTGACCACATCATACCCTTGAGCTTGGGCGAGGGGCACGAGGGCTTTCTGGTAATCAGGCAGGGCCGAGGTCACGGTCTGACCTTTCTGCACGGCGGCGATGATGACATTGGTGAAGGCGGTGTCGGGATCATAGCGCACTGGTGCCCAGGCGGGGTACAGGTCGCTCGCCGCTTGCTGCAACACCGGGAAGGGATTGGTCGTGTACTGCGGGGTGCTCGCGAGCGTGCTCTGCCACACCGCCGCCGCTGGCTTGTAGGCCGGGTAGGTCGGCGCGGCCCCCTGGTTGTCGTTCGAGGTCGCCAGCCAGGTCACGAGATCCACCGCGCCGGTGCGGTTCTTGACGTGGTTCGAGACGACCCAGGCGGCACCGCCCTGGCCCCCGGTGTAGGTCTGGCTGTCGGCGGACCATTTCAGCGGCGGCGCGACGGCGAGCGCCCCAGCCTGGGTGCCTGCTTTGTAGTACGTCCCCTTGAAGACATATTCGCCGTACCACGACGCCGACACGAGCATCAGCACCTTGTTAGCATTGGCGGCGGCAACGTAGTCGGGGTCGAATGGACCCTTGGTACTGAGGGCCTTCGCCGCGATGAGGGAGTCGACCAGCGTGGCGGCGCGGGTGCAGTTCGGGTCGGCGGTGTTGATGTAGACCTGACTGTTGGCTTGCACATCCTTGATGGGGCAGTTGCTGCCCGCGAAGTAGACATTGAGCGCCTGGCTGTCCCCGAAGGCCCCGATGGTGTAGCCGGGATGCTCCTTGGCGACCTTGAGGCCCAGGGCTTGGTAGTCTTCCCAGGTGGTGGGGACGGTGTAGCCGAACTGCGTCATGAGCTTGCTATTGTACCAGACGACATTCTGCGCCAGGTCGTTGCGGAGGCAGTAGAGCTTGCCATCGAACTGGCATTCGGCCAACCCGGCGAAGTTGTTCACGATGTCGGATGAGACATAGGCTGTGAGGTCAAAGGGGAAGTGGTGGGCGCTATCGGCGACCTGGGCGACGAGGTTGGGTTCGGCGAAGACGACATCGGGCCAGCCCTGGCCAGTGTTGTTAAAGAGCAACACCTTGCCGGGGAAGAGGGTGCGGTCGACGACCTGGACGTTGAGCTTGGCGGAGGGGTGGGATTTTTGATACAACTGGACGGCGGCTTGGCGGGTGGCATCGACCCAGACGGTGATGGGAGCATTGGGGTCATTGCCCGTGTTGGTGCTGCCACCACAGGCGGCGAGGAACACCGCACAGAGGGTGGCCAGGGCCAGGAATGCCGAAGCCACGGGGTGGCGGCGGGGGGCTGCGGATGTCATGAATGCTTCTCCCTCCTCAATCACTGAGGATACACGAATCATTGTGATGCGCCATCCTGGCAACGGTGCCAGCAAGGGGAACGGTGGGCCAACCAGAGGGGATCGGGATTACGTCGTCAGCACGTCTCTAAGCAGGGTGGTAGAGATGCCACGACGCGCGCCAAACGTCCCTGTCGCGGTACGGTGAGACGTGTTTGCCTCGTTCAAGCGGGTGCCCCCGATCAGAACAGCGAAGGGGGCGTCCTACCTGTTGCCTTTCAGGGACATCCATTGCCCTTTTGACATAAACGGTATAACATATCTGTTTTGTGGTTGTCAAGAGGGTAATACTGCTTTTGCCCAAATGCTCTTCGCGGGCCTCTTTTCGTTCCCGTAGTGTGCCATCACTGAAAGCAACACGCTAATGGGCGCCATTACAGGGCTTTTCGGGGAAGAAAGGTGCTGAGCATGGCATGCCTATCGGGAAACAAATACCTTAAGTCAAACGGTTTTGTCGGGCAGATGCATGCTAGGCGTTGACAAAACACAGGTCTATACCGTATATATATGATATGTTACTACTCGCAGCCATTCACCTTTACATGCATGCTGGAAGAAGGAGATTGTGCTATGGCAACCGGAATCAAATCATCATCCGCGCCATACCGTCCACAATATGAAGTCGCCGCCGAGCGCATCGCGCAGATTATCGTCGCCGAGGAGTTGCAGGCGGGCGACCGTCTGGCGACCGAATCCGAGCTGACCGAGCGACTGGGCCTCAGCCGCTCGGTCATCCACGAGGCGGTGAAGGTGCTGGCGGCGACGGGGCGCGTGCGCACGCGTAAGGGCGGCGGCATCTTTGTGGGCACCCCTGAAGCGCCCCACCGCTCCGCCTTCATCGATGTGTCGATGTCGGTGGACCCCAAGGATGTCGCGGGCCTCTTCATCTTTCGCAGCACCCTTGAGACGCAGGCGGCACGGCTGGCGGCGAGCGGCATCTCGCTGCGCGAGGTACGCGAGTTGCAAGAGGCCGTCAACCGCAACCGCGCAGCCGCCCTGGCCGAAAACCTGGAACACTTTCACGAAAGCGACATAGCCTTTCACCAGGGCATCGCCGACGCGACGCATAACCCCTTTTTCGCCTCAGCCATCATGGCGGTGCTCCGCCTGATGAGCTGGGCGGTCGAGTTGGCGGTGGGCGGCACGCCGGGGTCGCTCTTGGTCGCCGCCGAGCAGCACCAGGCCATCCTCAATGCCCTGCAAGGTGAGCAGGGCGAAGCCGCTGCAGAGGCGATGCAGGCACACCTGCAAACGGTCATGACCAGCTATCAACGCGAACTGCGCCGCCGTCTCGTTGGCGAAACGACAGAAACGCTGCCATAGGGCAGACGCGCGGGCAATCCCCCATCCTCATCGCAGAATCCGGGTCAAAGTGAGGCGACGATGCGCATTGTTGCAGTCAACACTCATCTCGTGCCGATTCCGGCACAAACTCCCTACCAATGGCGGCAGGGCTTGCCCGGCTCCGAACCGGCACTCACGGGAGCCATCATTCAAGTGATCACTGACGCGGGCATCGAGGGGTACGCCATGACGAGTCGTGGCGTCATCGTCGCCGATATCGTCGCGCGTCGCCTCGCCCCAGAATTGATCGGGGCCGATCCGCTGCAAAAAGAATGGCTCTGGCATCGGCTATGGGAACTCGACCGCATCGAAGAGCTTCCACTCTACGCCCTGGGCCTCATCGACATCGCCCTGTGGGACATCACCGGCAAGGTCGCGGGGCTGCCGGTGCATCAGTTGCTCGGCGGCTTTCGCACCAAAATTCCCGCGTATGCCAGCACCGTCACCTTTGGCTCGATTGAGGAGTATTTGGATGTGGCGGATCAATGCCTGGCATTGGGCTACCCAGCCCTCAAGCTGCATGGCTGGGGCGACGCGCGGCGCGACGCGAAGTTGTGCCTGGCGCTGCGTGCCCACGTCGGCGATGACCTGCCCCTGATGTATGACGGCTCGGCGGCCTTTGACCTGCCCGATGCCATCTACCTGGGGCAGGTGCTCGCTGACGCTCAGTATCTCTGGTACGAAGAGCCGATGCGCGAATTCAGCGTCACCGCGTATAAGCAGCTTGCTCAGCAGGTGCGCGTCCCCCTCTTGGTCGCGGAAACGTCGGACGGCGGCCACATGAACACCGCCGATTTCATCGTGGCGGGCTGCGCCACCTACGTCCGCACCAGCGCGGGCCTCAAGGGTGGCTTCACCGGCGCGATGCGCATCGCCCACCTGGCCGATGCCTTTCGGCTGCGTGCCGAGGTGCATGGCGATGGCCTGGTGCATCAGCATCTGTGCATGGCGATCTCGAATACGACGTATTATGAATCATTGGTGCGGTCGAACCCCGTGGTGCGCGCGCCGGAAATCGACGCGGCGGGCTTCGTGCACAGCCCCACCGCGCCGGGCATCGGCTACGAGGCGGAATGGGAGGCGCAAGGCATCGCCCTGCCCTGGCGCACCGCGACCAATGGCAAGCACGCTAAGGCGACGCCACCCCGTGCCCCGGCCACGCTCACCGACTAGAAAGTGAGGGGACTGATGACCGACATCGCCGTCGTCTATGCCGCCCAGAATGAACTGGGTGAAGGGCCGCTGTGGCTGCCACACGAACAACAATTGTTCTGGCTCGACATGCGGCGCGGCACGGTCTGGCGCTGCGATGCGGCGACGGGCGCGGTCGCGTCCTTCGACCTGGGGCTGTTTGTGAGCGCCATCGTGCCGCGCCGTGCGGGCGGCTTCGTGGTGGCGACGCAGCGAGGGTTCGCCACGTGGCAACCAGGACAACCGCTCGCCTGGATTGTTGATCCCGAAGCACACCTCCCCGCGAATCGCTTCAACGATGGCGCGGTGGATAGCCGCGGGCGCATGTGGGCCGCGACCCTCACCGACGGCGAGGATCAGACGACGGTGCCGTATGGCAGCCTCTATCGCCTCGACCCCGACGGCCAAGCATACCAAATGGATACGGGATTTTACGTCAGCAATGGCCTGGGCTGGAGTCCCGATGACCGCACGATGTACTTCACCGATTCGTGGCAACGGATCATCTTTGCCTATGACTTCGATGCCGCCAGCGGGCAGATCAGCCATCGTCGCCCCTTCATCCAGGTTCCTGAAGGGAAGGGACTGCCCGATGGCCTCGCCATCGACGCGCGGGGGTATCTATGGAGCGCCTGTTGGGGCGGCGGACGGATCATCCGCTATGCTCCGGATGGGCAGGTCGAGCGCGAGATCGCGGTTCCGGTCAGCTACCTCACCAGTTGCGCCTTTGGGGGGCCAGACCTGACAACGCTCTATATCACCTCGGCCTGGACCGCGCTCACACCAGAGCAGCGTCAGGCTGAACCCCTGGCAGGCGCAGTGTTCAGTCTGCGTGCCCCCGTCCCTGGACTGCCTACTCCATCATTTGCGGGCTAAGCTAAGCGCACACATGTTGACCGCTGCACGAGCGAGAGGGGGGCACCAGTGACCATCGTGATTGAGACCATACAAATGCCCATGCGCGATGGGGTGTCGCTCGCGGCGGATGTCTATCGCCCCCAGACCGAAGCGCGGGTGCCCATCCTGGTGCAACGCACGCCCTATGACAAAGATGCGTCGGTGAGTCCGGCCATTCTCCGCTTCGTGCGGGCGGGGTACGCGGTCGTCATGCAAGATGTGCGGGGCCGCTTCGCCTCGGCTGGCGACTTCACCCCCTTCGCCCACGAAGCCGCCGATGGAGCTGACACCATCGCCTGGGCGGCGGCGCAACCGTGGTCCACCGGGCGGGTCGGAATGATCGGCGGCTCGTATGTCGGCGCGACGCAGTGGCTCGCCGCGACCCAGGCCCCCCCCGCGCTCGCGGCCATCGCTCCTAGCCTTACCGCCGCCAATCTGCGCGACCACTGGGTCGCGCATGGCGGTGCACTCGAATTAGGATTCTTACGGTACTGGTTGCTCCTCAGCCTCGTGCCCGGTGAGGTGCAGCGCCAGATCGCGCAAGGCAAAGCTGAACAGATAATGCTCGCCGCCATGCAAGATGCCCTGGATGCCCTGCCGTCGTGGTACCGCGCGGATGAGGTGCCGCTTCTCACGCGCTTCGCTCCCTATTACCAGGACTGGCTGAGCCATGCGGAAGATCCTAGCTATTGGGACGCGCTCTCACCCGCCACCAACTTCGCTCAGATCACCACGCCCGCCCTCAACGTCGGCGGGTGGCACGACATCTTCCTCAAGGGAACGCTGGCGAATTACCAGGGCATGCGGGCGAGTGGTGGCAGCGTGGCGGCGCGGACCCATCAACACCTGATCGTCGGCCCCTGGACGCACGGCATAGCAAGCGGCAGCTTCGCCGAGCGCGACTACGGCACACGGGCGAGTCTGGACGCCTTCGACGTAGTGGGGCGACACATCCGCTGGTACGACCACTGGCTACGCGACCTCGATACGTTGCACGATCCCCCAGTCAATTTCTTCGTCATGGGGGCCAATAGCTGGCGCACGGCGGATGCATGGCCGCCCCCTGGCACGGCACTGCGACCCTACTATCTGCACAGTGACGGCCACGCGAACACCGCCGCTGGCAATGGCTGGCTGGCTAGCGACGCGCCCGCTCATGAGGAGGCCGACACCTTTTTAGACGACCCCCGCCATCCCGTGCCCACGCTCGGCGAGCAAACCTTGCTGAACGGGCATGGCGTCGCGGCGCGGGCTGGCCCGTGGGATCACCGGCTGATCGAGACGCGCGCGGATGTGTTGTGCTATACGACCCCACCCCTGACGCGGGCGCTGGAAGTCATTGGTCCGGTAACATTGGTGCTTTTTGTGGCGTCTTCGGCGGTAGATACTGATGTGGTGGGTAGGGTGCTGGATGTCTGGCCCGATGGCCGCGCCGAAATCATCACGGACGGCATCATGCGTGCCCGCTACCGCGACGGGATGGTGCAATCGCACTTGCTTCAGCCTCATCAGGTATATGAAGTGCAGCCTGACCTGGGGGCGACAGCGCACGCGTTTTTGCCCGGCCATCGCCTGCGGCTGGAAGTCACGGGCAGCAACTTCCCCCGCTTCGATGTCAACCCCCACATGGGCGCGAGCTTCGGTGCGTTGCAGGCCTCCGTCCCCACGATCACGACGGTCGTACATGATAGCCTGCATCCTTCGCGCTTGCTGCTTGCCGTGAAGGAGAGCTAGCAAGCGCTGTTTTGGCCACGTGATGTGATGTTGACCCGATTTTGTGGTTCTTCCGCATCTCCCTTCCAGTTGCTGCAAATCTGATTTTGAGGGGATGAGCATTGCCCGTTTGGGGCCGAGGAATACGGTTTTTGCAGCATCGGGTTAAACCCCAATTCGGTGCATTCTCAAACCACTCAATTGCTGAGCACGGGAGATGCGGAAGAACCGATTTTGTGGAGAGCAGAAAGAGAAGGATGATATACTTCACATCAAGGGAGCAAGAGAATGGCAAGACAACAACGCAAATTCACGAGCGAATTTAAGTGAGAAGCTGTGCTGTTGTTAGCAACGAGTGGCAGAAGTGGTATCCAATTGGCCGCAGAACTGGGGATTTCCGATAGTGTGCTGTACCGCTGGCGCAAAGAACTGGCGGAGAATGGCGCTCAAGCGTTTCCTGGTAAAGACCATCAGACGGACATCGAAGAAGAGAATCGACGGCTGCGCCGAGAGTTGGCGGTGGTCACGCAGGAGCGTGGATCCTAAAAAAAGCCTTGGGCATCTTCTCACACAGCCAGTCATGAAGTATCAATTTATCGCGGCGCATCGCAGGGAATTTCGGGTGAATCATCTGTGCCAGGCCTTGAAAGTCTCACCGAGTGGCTATTATGCGTGGTGTCGGCGACCTCTGAGTCCACGCCAGCGGGAAGATGCCCAATTGAGCCACCAGATTCAGCACATCTTCGTGCAAGGGCGCGGGGTGTATGGCAGTCCTCGGGTGCATGCCATCTTGCGAGTTGCCGGAGTCCGCAGTGGGCGCAAGCGGGTGGCGCGTCTGATGCGCATGCAGCAATTGGCCGTGCGGCCCAATCAACACCGGGTGCGTACCACGGATAGCAACCATACGTCTCACATTGCGACGAATCGCTTGAATCGTGATTTCACTGCCCCGCACCCCAATGCAAAGTGGGTGGGCGATATCACCGGCGTTTGGACGCGCCAGGGGTGGCTGTTTCTTGCCGCTCTGGTCGATTGTTATTCGCGCATGGTGGTGGGGTGGGCGATGAGCGCCCAGCGCGATGAGGCCCTGGTCACCACCGCGTTGCATCACACGGATCGCGGCAGCCAATATACCAGTTCGGGTTATCAAGCGCTCGTAGCCGCAGCCCAGATGGAGGTGAGTATGAGCCGCAAAGGCAACTGCTGGGATAACGCCGTCATGGAAAGTTTCTATGGCACCCTCAAGTCTGAATGCACCGATCGGTGTGATTTTCTGATGCATACCGAGGCCAAAACTGCGATCTTCGAGTATCTCGAAGTATTTTACAACCGACAACGGTTGCATTCCTCGTTAGGTTATGCAAATCCGACGATGATCGAATATCAATCAGGCGTTCACTGACTCTTTCCCGACTCCACGAAATCGGGTCAACCTCACCCACCATGGCCACCTTGCGCTATGTTCCCACAGAGAGAAGGTGAAAATTGAGACCTCTTGAAATCCTGTTGTCTCTGACAAATTTCCTGGCATTGGGGAGTATTGCACTTCCGCAACTGCGTGCGCTACGTAGAATCGGGTATGTGGCACTCGTCACTGTCCCCATTGCCGCTCTTCAGATGCTCGTTGAGGGCCCGCGCTGGGAGATGATCCCAGCATACGCATTGGCCGTGCTCGTTGCCCTGGTCTGGCTCCTCCCAAATTTCGCAGGAGCGGGCCGCAGCAAGGTCCAAATGCTGACCAATCGTCTGGTTATCGGGCTATTTGCTGGATTAGCCACCCTCATGTTGGTAGTCTCCATCGCTTTGCCAATAGTTCTCCCAGTGTTCCACTTTCCGCGCCCAAGTGGACCCTATCAAATCGGCACCGTGACTTATCATTGGGGCGAGAGTCGCCATGAGATCTTCAGTGCTGATCCCAATGCTCAGCGGCAATTGATCGTGCAGATGTGGTATCCGGTCGAGGGAACTTCATCATCCGTCCGTGATCGTTACGTACAGAATGCGGGTGCACTCTCGCCTGCTTTGGCGCGGCTGGCACATGTGCCGGGCTTCACCTTTGATCACTTTCGATACGTAACTACCCATGCCACTCCATCCGCCGCGACGCCATCTCCAT
>JBBQSR010000033.1:0-13703 GCA_038234855.1 Ktedonobacterales bacterium
GACCCAACGGCGGTAACGCGTCAGCCGATGCCACCAGGGGATAGGTGCCCGCCAGCACCTCGGCGTAGAGATGCTGGCTCGCGGGCGCGGGCACGACGCCCAATTCCTCGGCGAGCGCGGTGCGTAAGCGGGCGAACTGTGTGAGAGCGGCGGCACGTTGGCCCTGCCCGGCATAGAGACCCATCAACAGCATCTGCGCGTCTTCATGGGTGGGTTCAGCAGCGACGATGCGGCCCAGCAGGGGCAGCGCGGCGGCGGCGTCACCACGCGCGAGGTGCTGCCGTGCCCAGGCGAGGCACAATCCGTGAAAGGTCGCCCGCAGTTCGGCGCGACGGGTGATGGTCCACTCTTCATAGCGGTCATCGGGCAGCAGGTCGCCCGCATAGCACGCGATGGCGGCTTCGTAGGCGTCGGGGGCAGCGGCGCAGCGCGCGGCGGCGGCCTCAAAGGCATCGACATCGATCAGCAGGGGCGCATCGGGGGCAAGGGTGAGGATCTGCCGCTGCATGGGAAGCATCGTCACCCCTGGCTGCATGAGGATCGCCCGCGCCACATGCAGGGCATAGCGCAGATTGTTATAGGCCGCCTCGGGCGCGATGGTGGGCCACAAGAGGTCGCAGAGTTGGTCGCGGTGCAGCCGATGACCCGGAGCGAGCGCTAAAATCTTGACCAGATGCGCCGCCTTGCGTAGCCGCCATGCGCTCGGCGGCACCGTCCGCGCGCCCACCCGCACCGCGAAAGTGCCCAACAACTGAATGGCGAGCGTGGGGGCGGGGGAAGCGGGCCACGTTTCGGTAGGCATCGCGTTCATTCCCCCTTACCCCAAACTCTGCCATGTAGTGTACCATCTGGCGCGGAAAGGGGGTGAGCGTCACGCGCCCAGCAGCTTCAGCAGCATGTTAGGCATCAGGTTGGCCTGGGCCAGCATCGCCAGCGCGGCTTGCTGGGTGATCTTCAGGCGGGTCTGATTCACGAGTTCCTGGGCGACATCGACATCGGTGATGTTGCTGTTGGCCTGGGTCAGGTTGGTCGCGGTGGCGCTGTCGATGGCCAGGCTGTGCGTCAGCGCATTGTGGATGCCGCCAAGCTGGCTTTGCTGGTTTTGCACCGCCGTCAGGGCATTACTGATGCTGGCGAGCGCGGACCCGGCTGCGGTGGGGGTCGAGAGGTCGAGGCCCGCGAGCGCGGTGGCTTGTGTCAGGGTCGCGCCACCCGCGCCGATGACGGCGGCCTGGGCGGCATGCACCGTGAAGGCCGCCGTTCCCGCGCTCAGGCCGCCCGCCGTGCCGACCGCCGCGAAGTTTGCCGTCACCGTCTCGTTGCCAGTGCCCAGGGTGGCGCTCGTCTGCGCGCCGCTCGCCAGCACGCTCCCGCCGATATTCGCCGCCGCGCAAGTGAATTTAGCGACGCCGCCCACCGTGGTCGTGTCGGACAGTTGCAGCATCTCGGTCGTGTGCCCCGTGGCGACGGCGGTGAAGGCAAAGGTGTCGCCACTATTCGCCACCTGATTCGCGTTGAAGGTGCTCTGGTTCCAGGTGTAGGTCAGCCCATTGCCGATGCCAAAGGTCGTCGCCGTCCCCAACGCGAAGGCCGTGCCGGTGTAGCCCGTCGCCGTGACGGTGCTGCCAAAGGTCGCGCCGCCATCGGTCGACACCTGCACGCCGATGACATTGTTGTTGGTGTCGATCTGCGAGGCCCGCACGGCGTACTGGGCATCGGTCGTACCGGTGTAGGTGTTGCTGACGCTGGTGGTTTCATTGCCGATGTTCGGCCCCGCCGCCTGGGTGGCGCGCACGGCGGCCTGCGTCGCGCCGGTCGTCGCGGTGAAGGTGAATTGGTCGCCCACCTGTGGCGCGGCGGCTCCGTTAGCGAAGCTGAGGCTGATGCCCGTGGCCCCCAGGCCAAAGCTGAGCGCGCCACCCGCGCCCGTCGTCACGGTCGCCTGCGTCCAGGCGGGCGTCCCCGAGCTGCTCGTCGAATATTGCACCCCCGTGATGACGCCATTCGCGGCGACGCTCGTCACCTGCGTCTGGTAGTTCGCCGTCGCGCCAGCATACGTGCCGCCGCCGACCGTGAGCGTCACGGCTTCGTTGCCCGCGTTGAGGGCGGCGGTGCCGCTGGTCCCCGCGACGCCCGCCGTGGTGAAGATATTGTTACCCGCGCTGCCCACCATCTGCGTCGCACGGATCTGGTACTGCGCGCCGCTGGTCGTGCTGCCCAGCCCCGCGCCGACATTCGTGAGGGATTGCAGGTTCGCGGTGTCTTGCCCCGCCGTCAGGGTGGCGGTGTTGGCGGCGACGCCCAGGCTGGCGGCATCCATCGCGCTGATGCTGAGGGTCGTGGGGTTGGTGCCATCCGCGCCCGCCGCCAGATGCAGGTTCTGCACGCCGCCCGTCAGCAGGTTGCGCCCATTGAAGCCGATGCTGTTGCTGATGGCGGTCAGTTGCCCGGCGAGTTGGTTCATCTCGCCCTGCATGGCGGCGACATCGGTGGGGCTGGTGGTGCTGTTGCCCGCTTGCACGGCCAGCGTCTGCATCCGCTGCAAGATGGCGGTGGTTTCGTTCAGCGCGCCACTAGCGGTCTGCACCAGATTGATGCCCGTCTGCGTGTTACGGTACGCCTGGTTCAGCCCATTGATCTGGCTGGTGAGGTGCATGCTCATCGCCAGGCCAGCGGGGTCATCCGCCGCCGAGTTGATGCGCAGCCCGCTCGACAGATGGCCGATGGACTCCGCCAGCAGCGATGCGTTCTCATTCAGGGCGCTCAGCGCGCCCGTCGCGTAATTCGAGATGCCGAAACTCATGTGTGGTGGTCCCCTTCTTGTATACTTTTTGAACACAAGATTGGATATCGTCATGGGTAACAGAAAACTTGAGGGTCGCCGACGGCACCCGCGCGAAAATGCGGCATGACATCCTGGCTATCACGCGCGCGATGTGGTATACTGAGGGTACTGATTGACCAGACCCAGCCAATATCCCACCAGAAAAGGAACCACCCCCCATGGCCAAAAAAGGCGAACTTTCCAAAACCGCCAAAGCCTCTCTCGCCCTCAAAGATGATCGCAACCACCTGACCGAGCGCGTCTGCGCCAAGTGCGGCGAGCGCATCTTGCTGAAAGAACTCTACCCCGTCAAGGTCGCGACCAAGGGCATGATGTTTTATCACAAGCAGCACTACCAGATGTAGCCCCCCAACGCTACGCACCGACCGTCCATCTCCCCCGAGATGGACGGTTTTTTCATGCGAAATGGGCACCGAATGTAAAGCATCTATGAATCGCAACCCATCCCCGTAACCAATCTTCTTTCCCCTTCGTCTGTAAGTCTCAGGGCATCTTCTCCCGCGATCTGGGTACGAGCGAACGACGCGGTTCACACCAGGACGATTATTTTCCGGCATTATCGATGTAGGGCAGGGCTGTTACTTGCAAGCATGATCGATAACCTAAGGAGTGGCACAGTGGATTGGCAATCAGTGAATCGTAGTATGGTGATAGCGAGATTCGGCGAACGGGTTCTCGCGCTCTTTGCCCCCTCGTGGCGGTGGATGCTGGTCATCGCGGCCTGTGGCACCCTATATGTTTCTATCCGCGAGATCTCGCCCGCCTCGGGCACGCTGGATCTGAAGATGATGCTGGTGGGCGTGGTGATGACCTCGGCGGCGATGGCGGCGCTCTATGTCGCGACGCGCCCCACCATGCCGGTGCGGCTGCGCGCGTGGTGGGACGGGCTGCCGCCGCTGCTGCGCTGGCGCGGATGGCGCGCCATCATCACCATCTGGCTGCTCATCATCTCGTGGTCCAGCTTCAACGGCCAGTGGCGCGGCGCGGCGATGGGCCATTACCCAAATGACGCCATCGCCTATGTGCACGAGGACGCCGACCTGCTGATTCGCGGGCAAAACCCCTACACCGCCGACTCGGCGTTTTGGGAGGCAGCAGCGCGCTGGCCACGTTCGCTGGCGACGCCGCTGCTGGGCAGTGAACGCTTTGGCAGCAACATCCACCACTATCCCTCGGCGCGACACATCGCCGCCGTGCTGACCTATGAGTTGAACAATCCCTCGGCGCGTGGCAAAGACTTCGACCCGGCCACCATCCATAACTATCCGGCGGGGGTGATCTTGCTGGCGACGCCCTTCGCCTTCCTTGGTTTGCGGTCGATCATCTGGCTCAACTTCTTCATGCTGTTGCTATTGATAGGCCTCGTCGTCGCGCACACGCCGAAGGGGTCGCGCGCCCAGATGTCTATCGCGTTGCTGGCGAACCCCCTGGTGCCGATGTTCACCCTCTTCATGAATTTCGATGTGGTGAGCCTCGTCTTCATCGTGCTGGCGTGGCAGTGGATGCGCGACCGCCCCCGCCTCTCGGGGCTGGCGATGGGCTTTGCCTGCGCGGTGAAGCAGATCGCCTGGTTCTTCGCGCCATTTTACCTGATCGAGGTCGCGCGGCGACAGGGCATCCGTGCCGCCGCCAAGCAGGGCGGGTGGATGGCGCTGGCCTTCGCGCTGCCGAATCTGCCGTTCATCATTCAGTCCCCCGCCGCTTGGGCACACAGCATGATGATCCCCATGGCCGACCCGATGTTTCCCCTGGGTTTCGGGCCGATCATCCTGATGCTCGGCAAGGCCATCCCCCTGCTGCCCGCGAAGGTCTGGACCGTGCTGGAACTGGGAAGCTGGGTCGCGCTGCTGGTCTATCAGTGGCGTCGCAAAGGCGTGACATCGGATGGGCTGCTTTTCGCGCTGGTGCCGCTGTGGCTGTCATGGCGCAGCCCCATGAACTACTTCGCGCTGCTGCCGATGTTGGTGCTGTGGTTGACCGCGCGCATGCACGACGCGCCCCAGGCACAGGCCGCGACCGCAGACGAGCACGGCGAATTGACCACGCTCGACGACCTCGACTTCATCTTGCCCGACCTCGCCCCACCCGAACCCGAACTCGCGGGCGTCAAATAGCGACTCGATGCGCACATGGCGGACGGTTACGACCGTCCGCCTTTTTTCTGTGTACCACAGCGTTCATCGCACAACCACTGCTCGCTGGATATGCTATTATTGATGCTGATTAACCTGGGAGGTACACACTAAATGGGTACAAGATGGAATTGCATGGATTCCCATCGAAAACCATTGAAATATAGCATCTGGGATGGTATAATAACCGTGCAGCATGTTTGGGAGTATGTTGCATGAGTAACCCAGAAGAAGACTTGGTGGACTTCGATGAGTTCCGCCGCCTGGTAGGTGCCGCCGAACCCACCGTTCGCAAGGC
This sequence comes from Ktedonobacterales bacterium, assembly GCA_038234855.1. GTDB lineage: Bacteria > Chloroflexota > Ktedonobacteria > Ktedonobacterales > JACDGC01 > JACDGC01. The sequence continues at coordinate 5,276 of JBBQSR010000033.1, forward strand.
ATTGAAAGCACTGAACGTCGAACCCATGCCCCTGCTGAGTGATCGGCGCAAACTCCGCTATCCCGTCTCGGAAGTCGAACGTGTGCGAGAATGGATACGGCAAAATCTCCGCAATCTCTGATCGTCCCCAAAAGCACAGGCCGCGCCCGTTCATGCTGAAAACGACGGACGCGACCTGCCACAGCCCCCAAAAGAGAGGAACCGCTATGTCCAGTATAGCATGTGCACCGTCCGTCGCGCCAGAGGTGCGTGAGGTCACGTGGTTGGCCGACGCCCTCACCGCGCGCGCGGCAACCGAAGCGTGGCAGCCGCAGCAGTGGGGCGCGGCCCAGACCGTGCTGGAATGCCTCATCACCGAGGCCACACCCGAGGCCACGCGCCCCGTCTTCGCCCTCTATGCCCTGGCCCTGTGCAAGGACAATATCTGCGCCTAGCGCGCGTGGCGATGTCGGGGGCGGCATGGCGGGTCAGCCGCCGTCGCCCCCGACACTCCTTGCCAAGCGATGCCTCGTCCCCCTGATGCCCGCCCGCGCCACAGCCGCTATATCCCGCGCGTGCCACCCCAGATGACGCGGTGTACCTGTGGCAGCACGCGGATCGGGTACGCGCGCCACTGGGCGGCTTCGGGGCCGATGGCGACCGTCTCGGTCAGCCAGCGCAGCGCGGCGGCGTAGTCCGCGACAGAGGCGTGCTCTAGCCCCTCGGGTTGCAGGATGATGGGCACCCGTTGCGCGGCGATCTCGGGGAGCGAGCGCAGCAGATCCCACGTGAGCGCCAGATCCGCCGGGGTAGCGATGACGAACTTGAAGAGCAACCGCCCGCGCAAAGTGCCCGCCGCCGATGCCGCCAGGTAGCGCCGCAGCACGTCGGGGCGCTCGACCATGCCGCTGCTGCCCAGCTTGGGGCTGACCGACCAAGAATCGATCAGGTCGGCGAGGGCGGGGCGAAAGATGGTGCCATTGGTCTGCACATCCAGGTAATGCCCGCTCGCTTTCAGCCGACGCACCAGGTCCAGCAGCAGGTCGCGCGGCGCGGTCAGGGGCTCGCCGCCCGTCAGGCAGACGGCCTCGTTGCCCGCCGCGTCAGCCCATGCCGCCAGCGCCTCGGGCGTCTGCTCGTCAAAGGTGCTGCTCCAGTGTTGCACCGCGTACTTGGTATCGCACCACGAGCAATAATAGTTGCAGCCAAAGAGACGGATGAAGCTGAACGGTCGCCCGATGTCTAGCCCCTCGCCCTGGATGGAGGTGAAGCATTCGCTGACGCGCAGGTGCGTGGCGCGGCGCGGGCTGGTGTTCGCCACCTCGTCGGCGGGGATAGTCTGGGTAGGGATGCTCTCGCTCATGGTCGTTATGCCGTCGCCGTTTCGTAGGGGATGGGGTCGGTCGCGCCCGCCTCGGCGAAACCCTTCAGCCGCAGCAGGCAGCTATCGCAGGTGCCACAGGCGCGGTCGCCGCCCTCATAGCAGCTCCACGTCAGGTCATAGGGGACGCCCAGCGCCAGCCCGCGCTCGATGATCTGCGCCTTCGTCATCTCGATCAAGGGCGCGTGGATGCTGAGTTGGCGGCCATCCTGCGTGCCCGCCTTGGTCGCCAGATTCGCCGTCCGCGCGAACGCCTCGATGAAGGCGGGGCGGCAATCGGGGTATCCCGAACTGTCTAAAACATTGACGCCCAGGAAGAGGTCATCGGCTCCAGCGACCTCGGCATAGGCGGTGGCGAAGCTGAGGAAGATGAGGTTGCGGCCCGGCACGTAGGTGATGGGGATGTCGTGGCCCATCTCATCCAGCGAGCGGCTGTGCGGCACGGCGATGTCATCCGTCAGGGCGCTGCCCCCAAAGGCGCGCAGATCGAAGCGCACCACACGATGCGCCGACGCGCCGAGCGCCGTCGAGACCGCCTGGGCCGAGTCTAGTTCGCGGCGATGGCGCTGCCCATAGTCAAAGGCCAGCGTATAGAGGTCGAATCCCTCGTCACGGGCGATGGCCGCCGACGTCGAAGAATCTAACCCGCCCGAGAGCAGCACCACCGCGCGCCGCCGTGCCCCATCCGTCGCCATGTCGCTTTCCCCTCGTTGCTGTTGCCGATCATATCTTAGTCTCGCACAGTATATGATCGTGTGGTGAGCGGCGCAACTGACCCCAGACGCACCAGCAAGCGTTAAACGCGCTTCACGGGGTACGTGGTGACACAGCCGTCGTCTCGCCGCGCCGGACGCCGCCCCAAAGGCCCAGGATCGGCGCGAGCAACACGGCGATGCTCAACATGGCCGTGCGCAACGACCGATTGCCCACCGCGCCGATGCCAGGGCCGCCCGCGATCTGCCCCAACGCGTTGACCTGACCATTGAATGAGAGAACGGTCGCGCGCACTCCTTCGGGGATAGCCCGCGCGAGCCGTGCCCCCAGGAGCGGGCCGCTGAGTACCTGCGTGACACCAATGACCCAGAATGTGCCGATCGCCATCCACAGCGACCCCGCCAGCGCGAAGGCCGCCACGGCGGCGATGCGCGCCCCGTGGAGCACCACCAGCGCGGGGATGGTGTGCAGCCAGCGCACACGCGCCAGCATCCGACCATAGAGCAGCGATGCCACGATGCCCACCACCGCCGCACCAAACTCGATGAAGCCGATCCACGCGACGGGCGTGAGACGCGGGGCGTTCGGGAACACGAAGCTCGTCAAGATGAACGGTTGCCACAGCCGATCCCACCCCTCACTCGCCAGACCAAAGATCAGTTCGATGGCGAAATACCAGCCCAGCACCGAACTCCTTCGCACTTCATACACGCCCAGGGCAAAGGTCGCGCGCAACAGCACCCAGGTCGTCTGCCTCGCGCGATCCGGCGGCACAAAGGCCCGCTCGGGCATGGTAACGGGAACGAGCAGGGCCAGCGCCAGCAGCAGCACGCCGCCCACCACCACCGGCACATTCAGCCGCACGCTTGCCAGGGCGACGCTGGCGGGGATCGCCAGCAGCCCCACCACTGTGCCCACCTGGCCCGCCCTGAAGAGGACGTGCTCTAGCTGCGCCTCGCCAAGTTCGGCGGCGAGCCAGGCCCCATCCGCGCCAGCAAAGAGCGTCGCGCCCAGACCCCAGATGATCTGTGCCACCAAGATAGCGGTGAACGTGGGGAATAGCCCCTCGACGATGAAGCCCACGCCAACCAAGCCCGTCCCGATGGCGATGGCGGCACGGCGGCTAAAGACATCCGCCAGCACGCCCGTGGGGATCTGCGCGATGAAGCAGACGATTTCGAGCGTCGTCCCCACCAGGACCAATTGCAGCGGGTCCAGATGCGCGACGCGAGACTGGTAGATCAGATTGACCGTGGTGATGAGGGTGAAGGCGAAGGCATAGCCGCCGCTCCAGAGCAGGAACGCGGCATACGCGCGCCGTTGTTCGGGGGAAAGCACCACAGGAAGGGAACTCCTCGCGGAACCGCGTGGAGGGTCGTCCACGCCTGACATTCAATGCGGATGAGTGGGGTGCAGAGCGTTGACATGCCAGCACCTCCTTTCCTGTGGAATCGCGACCGCCGGGCAGCAGTCGGGGACAGTATAGCACACCCGCGCCGCGCTATCATATGATGAGGTATACCAGATGAGATTGACCGCCCAAAGGATACCACCATGATCGATAGCCGACTCACCACCGACCACATCCGCGCCGTGCACGCCCACATCGCGCCCCACATCCGCCGGACGCCGGTCATCGCGGTGGATGGCACGGACTTCGGTTTAGCCGCGATGCCGCTGAGCCTGAAGCTGGAACTGCTGCAACACAGCGGTTCGTTCAAGGCGCGCGGGGCGTTCACGAATCTGTTGCTGCGCGACGTGCCAGCGGCGGGCGTCGTGGCGGCCTCGGGCGGCAACCATGGCGCGGCGGTGGCCTTCGCCGCGATGCGGCTGGGGATTCCCGCGCGGATCTTCGTCCCCACCGTATCGTCGCCCGCCAAGATCGCGCGCATTCGCTCCTATGGCGCGGACCTCGTCGTGACGGGCGACCGCTACGCTGACGCGCTGCTGGCGAGCGAGGCGTATGTCGCGGAGTCGGGGGCGTTGGCCATCCACGCCTTCGAGCAGATCGAGACGCTGCAAGGCCAGGGCACGGTGGGGCTAGAGTTCGCCGAACAAGCGCCCGAGATCGATACGCTGCTGGTCGCCGTCGGCGGCGGCGGGCTGATCGGCGGCATCGCGGCGTGGTACGCGGGGCGCGTGAAGCTGGTCGGCGTAGAGCCGGTGCTGGCCCCCACCCTGGCTGATGCGCTGGCGGCGGGCCACCCGGTCGATGCGGCGACGGGGAGCATTGCGGCGGATTCGCTGGCCCCGCGTCGCGTGGGCGAGCTGATGTTTCCCCTGGCGCAAGCCTACGTGTCGGGGGTCATCCTCGTCGCGGATGACGCGATTCGCGCGGCGCAGGTCGCGCTGTGGGACGCGCTGCGCGTCGTGGCCGAGCCAGGTGGCGCGACGGCCTTCGCCGCGCTGCTGACGGGGCAATATCAGCCAGCGGCAGGCGAACGCGTGGGCGTGCTGGTGTGTGGCGGCAATTCGACCGCCGTCGATTTCACCCACTGAGCCTCGGGCGGGCAGTGGCGGGGCTAGTCAGATTCCGCGAGTTTCTGGAAACGGCGTTCGCGCTCCTCATTGCTGAGCGCGATGGCGCGATGGATGGCCGCGATCAGTTCGGTTGGCTCGATGGGCTTCAGCAGATATTGATCCGCGCCCGAGGCGAGGCCGGTGAACCGCTGATAGTCCTGTGCCATAGCCGTCAAGATCACCAGCGGGGTCGTGGCGGTTTCGGGGTCGCCCCGCAGCACACGGACGAGCTGATAACCGTCCATCTCGGGCATCTTTACATCGATGACGAGGCACGCGGGGCGCGGCGACGCGTCATAGAAGGCCTGGAGTGCGGCAACGCCATCAGTCGCGACAGCGATGGCGAGCGTGTCATCGCTCATCAGGGGCATGGTGATCTGGTACATCTTGAGCAGGTCGGGGTTGTCATCGACGATCAGCACGGGAATGGGTTCGGTGGATGTGGTACTCATGAGCGCGGCTCCATTCGCAGAAAATAGGCTGCACCTCTCTTGGAGAGCGTCGCGCACCTCCACGAGTTTGACAAGATGAAGAGACGGAATACCTAGTGCATTATCGGTTTGGAAAGAACATAAGTGCAGCCGACGGTGACAGAGCGGGAGCGCGAAAGAGCGGGTGAACACGCGCCAGGGAGCACGAAGCCTGCCATCGCGTCCTGCTGATGCGCGCTACAAAAAGCGGGCGGTTGCGACCTATGGTCAACCGCCCGCCTATCGCTCATGTGGGGAATTCACGCCACAGAACTCTGGGGATGAACCCGGCCAGGGCTACCAGTCGAAGCCGTACTTGTGGGGATCGGCCTCGAAGGTCGCCTTGCAGTCGGGGCTGCTGAAATAGAGCGTGTCGCCGCCGCTGCCGACGGGCGGGGAAAGCGTATCCGCCGCCGTACGCTTGTCGACCAGCACGCCACAGACGGGGTCGCGGGCGACGTTGGGGTCATTCTCGTCCAGGTTGTTGGGGTTGGGGTTGAGGGCGGCTTGCTCTTGCTGGTCGGTGTTGGGGTCCATGAATATTCTCCTCATCAAGTAGGGTGCATCCCTTCCGTGGATAGCGGATGCAACCGAGCGTTGGGTGGCACGGCGTGGTGCCTCCCGATTTCCTAAATTATCGCATGTTTTTGACCAAAGCGCGACCGCGTGCTTACGACTTGTGCGGCTGCGTTTCGCGCCAGAGCGAGAGGCCCAGCGTCGCCAAGATGCCGAGGATGAGGATGGCCCCCAGCGCCAGCGGTGCCCTTGCCAGCCCTGTGCGGGCCAACGCGCCGATGAGGATGAAGAAGGCGAGCGTCCCCGTCAACAAGATGGGATCGCCCACGAAGAAGTTGTAGACGGCGCGGGGAAACCCCAGGATGTTTTGCATGGGTGCGCTCCTTCTATTCCTGTGCGGCGGGGATGGCGGCCTGTGGCTTGGCGGGCACACGCAGCCATTGAATCGCCCCGTAGGACGCCAACAGATAGATGGCGATCAACGGCAACAAAAAGAGGTCTTGCCGGGGCCAATCAATGCCCAGGCCCTCGCCGCCCCAAAAGGTGCCGAAGCTGGTGAGCATGATGCCCACGACGAACTTGAGCGTGTTCTCGGGGATGCGCGTCAGCGGCGCTCGTACCAGCGCCCCCAGGGCGACCACCAACAGCCCCGCGACCACCGCGCCGATGACCGCCGACACCAGGCTGCTCGATTTATTTGCCGCATGGCTGCTACCCGTCAAGCCAAAGGTGACGACGATGAAGGCGACCTCCAGCCCTTCGAGCAGCACGCTCTTGAAGGAGGTGGCGACGCCGAAGCCATCGATCTTTTGTGGAATGACAACGCCGCGCGCCTTCAGGGCACGCTGCTCTTCTTCATAGATAGCCTCTTCGTCGTGCAGCGCCTTGCGCCCGCTATAGCGCAGCAGGGCCTTCTTCATCCACTTCATGCCAAACATGACGAGGATGATGCCAACGATCAGCCGCAACGCGCTGAGGGGAATGAATTTGACCAGCGTGACGCCAAAGATGGCGACCAGCACGGCCAGGGTCAGCGCCGCCAGCGCCGCCCCCAGGAACGAACTGCGCCAATTGATCGTGACGCCAACGACCAGAACGATGGTAAACGCCTCGACGAATTCGACGGTCGAGGCGAGAAAGGCGGCGGTAGCCACGCCCCAGTCGGGCGTGAAAAGGGCCAACAGCAGGTGCATCGGTTCTCCCTTCGCGCTTATGGATGATGCCTATCACCCATAGCGTACGCCATCGCCGGGCAAAGGGTCAAGCGCAACTCACGATGCCTGATGCATGTCGAGCAACTATGCGCATCATCTCACACCTCCGTCGCGGGCAGGGTCAGGGTAAAGAGGGCACCGTGGGCGCGGTTGGTGCCGCTGGCGGCGGTGAGGGTGCCTCCGTGCGCCTCGGCGATGCCGCGCGTGATGAAAAGGCCCAGGCCAAAGCCGCTGATGTTTTCGGCGCTTTCCAGGCGCTTGAAGGGATCGAAGATGACCTCGAGCTTGTCGGGGGGGATGCCCATGCCCTCGTCGCCAACGGCCAGCGCCACGGTCGTGGTGGTCGGCTGCTCGACATAGACCGTGATGACGGTGTCGGGGAACGAGAACTTGATGGCATTTTCGATCAGGTTGCCGAGGGCCTGCACCAGACGTCCCTTGTCATAAGAGCCGATCAGCGATTCAGGAGCGTCGAGGATGAACTGGCGGTCGGTGTGGGCCAGGCGATATTGCTCGACCAGCGCGCGGGCGATGGCGGCGAGGTCGCAGGGCGCGGGGGCGATCTGGAACTCGCCAGCGTTGATGCGCGTCATATCCAGCAGGTCGGTGATGAGGCGTTCCAGGCGGCTGACGCCCTCCTCGATGGCCCCGGTGTAGCGCGTCAGGCTGTTGCCGGGGTCGTCCTTACGCGCGATGACCTGGGCACCCATCTTGATCGGCCCCAGGGGCGCGCGCATATCGTGCGCGACCATGGCGATGAAGCGTTCGCGCTTGGCCCGCTCGGCCTCTAGCGCGTCCTTCGTCGCGTTCAGTTCGGCGACGCGCTCGCGCAGTTGGGCGGTGGCGCGGTCGACCTCGTCGCGCAGATTGGCATTCATGCCGTCGATAGTCGCGTTGGCCGATTCCAGTTGCTCGACGCGGCGGGCCAGCTCGTCGTTCAGTTGGTGCCGCTCGAAGACGTGGGCCACGCGCATCTTCAGTTCCTCCACGTCGGTCGGCTTCACCAGGTAGTCATACGCGCCCTCGCGCATCGCCTGGATGGCCGATTCTAGCGAGGCATAGCCGGTGAGGACGATGGAAACGGTGCGCAGCGACGAACGCCGCGCCGCCGCCAGCACATCCAATCCATCGATGTCGCCCAGCCGCAAGTCGGTCAACACCAGATCGTAGTGGTGGTGCTGTAACTGCTCGATGGCCATCGTCCCGCTCGACGCGCTATCGACCGTATAGCCCTCTTGCTCTAGGATCGCCTGGATGGTGATCATCACGCCCTGCTCGTCATCGACCACCAGGATGCGCCCGCGCGCGGAGCCAGCGATGACCGTGCGGCGGGGCCGCGTGTGGGGCTGAGGGGTGTCGCCGTTCATGTGTTGCTGGCTCCTTGTTCGTCGTGATCGGTGATGAAGGGCAGGGCCACCAGGAAGGTCGTGCCTCGCCCGACCATGCTGCGCACCAGGATCTGTCCACCGTGGTGGTGGATGATGTCTTGGCACACCCACAGCCCCAGCCCCGTCCCCTGCCGCTCGGACTTGGTGGAAAAGAATGGCTCGAAGACGCGCGGCAAGATGTCGGCGGGGATGCCCGCGCCATCATCGCGAATGCGGATGATGATGTGTCGCCCCGCCAGGAACTCA
>JBBQSR010000034.1:0-13532 GCA_038234855.1 Ktedonobacterales bacterium
TCTATGCCCTCTCGACCGGCATGCGCCAGCGGATGAATCTGTGCCGCGCCCTCGTCTCGGACCCCGAAGTGCTCTTCCTCGACGAGCCGACGGTGGGGCTAGATGTCGAGGCATCGCGCGCGGTGCGCGACTACGTGCGACTGTGGATGAGCCAAGACCCGCGCCGCACCGTCTTGCTGACCACGCACTATATGTTCGAGGCGGATGAACTGTGCAACCATGTCGCCGTCATCAACCACGGCCAACTCGTCGCGGAGGGCACCACCGCCGACCTCAAGCGCGGTCTGCAAGAGCACGCGCGCTTCCAGTTGGAGCTGGCCGAGTGGGCACCGGCCTTCACCGAGATGCTGCGCGGGCGCGATGGCGTGGTAGAGGCGCTGACCGAGCAACACGCCGACCGCACGCAGCTGCGGCTGGCCCTGCTGCGCGAGGAATTCATCATGCCGACCGTCGCCAGCCTGAATGACGCCGGGGCGCGCATCCTGACGCTGCGCCGCATCGAGCCGACGCTGGAGGAAGCTTTCGTGCGCCTGGTGGGCGACGATGCCGAGGCCGAGCGCGAGGGGGCACACTGATGGCGACGCATACCCCAGATGTCGGTCGCGCATCGCCGCAAGCGGTAGGGGTGCGCCTGGGCTTCATGACGATGTTCGGGCGGGCCTATCCGCGCCTGGTCGCGGCGAACCGCGAACCCGACTGGATCTTTTACGAAGTCGCGCTGCCGTTGTTGCAGATCTGTGCCTTCGCGTTCGTCTATAAGGCCATTGGCGCGCCGAAGCAATATATCGGCCTCGTCATCCTCGGCGGTGCCATGATGGCATTTTGGGCCAACGTGCTGTGGTCGATGGCCGGGCAACTGCACTGGGAACGCCAGTCAGGCAACCTGGAACTGTATCTGATGGCCCCCTCGTCGATGCTGTGGATTCTGGCGGGGATGGCCTTTGGCGGCATGCTGGCGACGGCCATCCGTGCGGTGGTCATCTTGGCGCTGGGGTCGCTGCTCTTTGGCGTGACCTATGCCGTGACCTGGGCTGCCGTCCCTGTGATCATGCTGGCCTTCCTCTTCTCGCTCATCGGCCTCTATGGCCTGGGATCGATGCTCGCCAGCCTGTACCTGCTGTACAACCGCGAGGTCTGGGCGATCCAAGAGGTCATTCAAGAGCCAGTGTCGTTCGTGACGGGGGCGAACGTCCCCGTGCGGGCGCTCGGCCCCTTCGTCGCGGGGTTCGCCGCGCTCATCCCCCTGACCCTGGGACTCGACGCGATCCGCCAGTTGGTCTTTCCACACCTCTTCGCCACCCTCATTGGGGCGGGCTGGGAGGTCGCCATCTTGGGCGTGCTGGCCATCGTCTTTTGTCTGGGCGCGGCCTGGGCACTCACCTACGTCGAACGCCTGGCGAAGGTGCAAGGCCGCCTCTCGCTGAAATGGCAGTAACCGTGGGGGCGAGACCGGACGCGAAAAGCGCGAAACCCCATGAAGGACGCGAAAATGTCAGGAGATAACCGACCTTGGCTGTCAAGCTTCTTCTCTTTCGGGGATTTTCGCGCTTTTCGTGTCTGAAATTCTGTTCTTGAGGAAACCAACTCGGAGGAACAATCCCATGGCTACGCCGACCACGACCCTCGGTAAGGATCGCCCGCGTCCAAACCAGACGACTGCCTGGCAGACGCTGCGTGCCGCCGTGTGGCTCGAATGGGAGACGCGCGGCAACTGGACTAACCCCGCGCTGTACCTGCTCTATCTGGTGATTCGCCCCATGACCGCCTCTCTGGTGCTGGTGCTGATGTTTTGGGTCATCAAGGGCGTCGGCGCGCACGGGGGCATCTATGGTTTCTTGATCACCGGCAGCGCCGCGTGGACTTTCGTCGAGCAGATCATCGCGGGGATTCCCCAGGCGGTGCTGGCCGACCGCGAAGAATACGCGATGCTGAAATACGTCTACATCACGCCGTCGCGCTTCTTGCTGTTCTTGACGGGGCGGGCACTGCCGCGCATGCTGATCGCGTTCGTTTCGTTCGTCATCACGCTCGGCGTCGGCATCGTCCTGCTCGGGGTGCCGGTGAATCCGCTCCAGGTCGACTATCCGCTCTTCTTCGGCAGCTTGATTGTGGGGCTTGTAGGCGTGACGGCGCTGGGCATCCTCTTGGCGGGGCTGGCGCTGGTGCTGAAGCGCGGCGCGTACCAGATGCCCCAGGCGGTGACTGGCGCGCTCTACCTCGTCGCGGGGGCGATCTTTCCCATCACCGTGCTGCCTGGCTGGCTCCGCGACATCGCGCTGGCGCTGCCCCTTACCTATTGGCTGGAATTGACGCGGCGGGCGCTGCTGGGCGGCCACGTCGGCGCACGCTTCCCCGTCGCTGATACTGGGGCGATCTTTGGCTTGCTTGTGCTGACGACGGCGGTGCTGGTGGCCGTGGCGCTCGTTGCCTTTCGCATCTGCGACTTCCAGGCACGCGAGCGCGGCCAGATCGACCGCACGACGGGGTATTAGCGCAACATGGCCCCGAGGAGGACATGAAGCCCCTTCGCATGCGCTACACCTCAGCAGCATGGTCCTCAGCCCAGGTGATGAGCGCCAGCAGGGTAGGAAGGAGGGTTTCTGCCAACTCGGTGAGGGCGTACTCGACTTGTGGTGGGACGGTCGCATACACCGTCCGCACGAGCAAATGCCGCGCTTCTAGCTCACGTAGGGTTTGACTCAACATTTTATGCGAGATGCCATTGATCGCCCGACGCAACTGGCTATAGCGTCTGGGGCCAGATGCGAGCGCCACTAACACGAGCGTCGTCCATTTGTCCGCGATCAGGTCCAGCATGCGGCGTGAAGGGCATCGAGCATCCCAGGCATTATAGGTCCGTACCGCCGCTAGCAATTCTTCGCCTTGCATACCGCTCACCTCTTGGTAAGACACGCACTTTTCTGTGCGTTCTTGCCGCCTTTCTCTCACTCTCTTATAGTAAGTATAGCTCGAAAAAAGAGTGATGGTACACCGAGTGTCCCAGAGAGAAAGGCAAGATCATGATTCTTATTATTGGTGCTACGGGCAAAGTCGGCACGCATCTCGTAACCCAACTGCAAGCCCAGCAGCGACCTTTTCGCGCACTGGCACACTCGGCGGCATCCTCTGAGCGTTTGGTGGCGCAGGGCGTGGACACTTGGCGTGTCGATACCCTGCAACAAGCGGACATGGAAGCGGCATTCGCGGGAATCGACCAGGTATTTCTTTTGACACCGAGCGCGCCGGACCAAGCATCAGTCGAACACACGTATATCGATAGCGCGCGGTCGGTAGGCGTTCAGCAGATCGTCAAGCTTTCGGTGTTCGGTGTAGATGCCCCCACCGTCTCCCTGTTTCGTCCTCATCGCGAGGTGGAACAGTACCTACGGCAAACAGACATTGGCTACACCATTTTGCGCCCAAGTCTCTTCATGCAAAATTTGGTGACGACGGATGCCGCGACGGTCCAACGAGACGATGCCATCTACAACGGGGCTGGAGACGGAGCCATCAATTTCATCGACACGGCTGATATCGCCGCTGTTGCGCTAGCCGTGTTGGGTGAGCCGCGCCATATGGGGAAAACCTACGAACTGACTGGTCCCACCGCCCGCACCTATCTAGATGTTGCGATGGAACTCTCGGAACACTTGAACCGCTCCATCACCTATGTTCCGTTGGATGACGACGCATTTCTGGCGGCTCTGCATACAGCGGGTCTGCCTGCATGGTATGCGACTGCTTTAGTGGACCTGTACCGATTCTATCGAGAGGGCAATAGTGAACGGGTCACGACGACGGTCGAGCAGATTACGGGCCAGTCTGCCCGCACGATTGAGCACTACCTAGCTGAAAACATCGCTGCCTTTCGCGGGTGAACGCCAATCGCATGCCGCATAAGCATCATGCAGCACACGCCTATAACCATCATGGCTTCGTCACCAGGCTCTCGCTCACAGAGGACGGTCGAGAGCACCCGCTATAAGGAAAACACGATGAATGCAGCACCGCCCCCCCTTTTGGGGAAAGTCATCTTGATCACGGGGGCAACCACGGGCATTGGGCAGGCGACGGCATATGCGCTGGCCGCACGTGGTGCCAAAGTGATTTTGCATGCACGCACCGCCCAGCGCGGGGCAGCGACGGTCCAGGCGCTCCATGCCAAAGACCCCTCCCTTGATCTGGAACTCGCTGTTGCTGATTTGGGCTCGCTTGCCGCCGTCCGCTTGATGGCAGCGGAGGTCGTGACACGCTTTCCCCGCCTCGATGTCTTGGTGAACAATGCGGGGGTCATCACGCCCACTCGTCAGGTTTCGACGGAGGGCTACGAACTGACCTTCGCGGTCAATCACCTCGCGCACTTCTTGTTGACCAATCTGTTGCTTGATGCCCTCAAAACTACCGTGCCGAGTCGGATTATCACGGTCAGTTCAGACGCTCATTTTGGTGCGGCCATCAACCTCGACGATCTCCAAATGACCCAGCACTGGGACCAATTTGCCGCCTATCGGCAATCGAAGGTCGCCAATATTTTGTTCGCCTATCATCTCGCAAGCCGATTAGCAACGACAGGTGTCACCTCGAATACGCTTCACCCAGGCGTTATCAGCACGAAACTCCTGCGGAGCTTTTATGCTGGGAGAGCCGATGAGGTCAACGCAGGGGCAGCAACGACGATCTTTCTCGCCGCTGACCACTCCGTCGCTCGGCTCACTGGTCACTATTTTGAAAGGGGGCAAACGGTGCCTTCTGCCCCACTTACCTATGATCGCCCTCTGCAAGAACGCTTTTGGGAGATCAGTGCCCAATTGGTAGGGTATGCTGATGACGCCCCGCGTCCTCATAGCTGAGGGGGTGTCTTGCCCCTCACCCCACCCGCACACTGGCCCCTTGTCGTACCGCCGCGTGTGTCTTTGCCGGATCGTTGGTGATGATGCCATCCACATCCATTGTGACCAGGCGGTGAATCGTCGCGGCGTCATCGACCGTCCAGGCGTTGACCTCCATGCCCAGGTCGTGCGCGCGGCTCGTCAGCCCCAGCGACACGACCCGCCAATAGGGGTGGATGGCCTCGCAGCCGAGCATGTGCGCGCCCGTCACCCAGCCCTGGCTATTCAGCATGCCCGTCATCATGCCCTCGATGTTCGAGGAGGGGAAGAGCAGCGCGCGGCGCAACGTGCCATGCCGTTCCTGCACATGGGCCAGCGTCGCGCGGTCAAAGGAAGAGAGCAATACCTGTTCGGCCAAGCCACGCTCGGCGATCAGGTGCGCGACGGCGTCGGCCAGCGCGCTGCCGTGGGCGGCCTTCAGCTCGACATTGATGGTGACGCCGCTGGGGGCGATGCGGTCAAAGACCTCGCTCAACAGGGGGATCGGTTCATCGACCACCACCGTGCCCAGTTGGCCGGTCTTGCCACGGGTGCGGGCATGCAAGCGCAACTGGCGCGTCTGTTCCAGCGTCATCGCGGCGACGGCACCGCGCCCGTTCGTCGTGGCATCCACCGTGTCGTCGTGCAGCACCACCACATACCCATCGCGCGTCAGATGGGCATCTAGCTCGATCGCCTCGGCCCCCTGCTGCACGGCCAGGGCGAAGGCCGCCAGCGAATTTTCCGGCGCATAGGCTGACGCGCCGCGATGACCAAAAACCAAGGGGGGATTGAACTCTGGCATGCATTCCTCCGACGCGCTGACAAGCTGCATATCCCACATCGTAACACATCCCCCTGCCCGCTGTATAGCCCGCATGCCTTCGTCCTCTGCCGCCGTTGCAAGCCGCCAGCCGAGTGGCAGGGGAATTGCGTGCCGCTATCGTTGAGATACCATCGGGGGAGAGCGACACCATGCCCACACCACTGCCCGCGCAACCACGTCCACCCTACCGAGCCATCAGCGACTATGGGGCCATCGGTGATTGCCGCACGGCGGCCCTCGTCGCCCCCGATGGCGCTATCGATTGGTGCTGTCTGCCCCATTTCGACAGCCCCGCCCTCTTTTGCCGCACCCTTGACGCGGCACAGGGCGGCTATTTCGCCTTTGCCCCAGTCGGGGGCGGCGACGGCGCGATGCGCTATCTCGATGGCACGAATATGCTGCGCACGCGCTTCACCCCACCCGGTGGCGTGGTCGACCTCATCGACTATATGCCCGTGCGCCAGCGACCATCGCACACGAATGCGATCAGCCATTTCTTGACGGATGTCGGTGCGCTCGTGACCCGTGCCCAGGGGCGCGGTGCCGCACGCAATGTGGGCAATGATGTCGCCGCCGCTCATCGGCTGAACCGGATGGCGACGGTCGTCGCGGGTGAGGTGACGTTGGGGCTGACGCTCAAGGTAACGCCCGACTACGCCCGCGTCACGCCGCAGATCGAACTGATCCCCCTCGATGAAGATGCCTTTGGCGCGATCTTCGCGGCGCGGCACGAGTTCTTCGTCTTCGCGTTGCGGCGCGAGGGCACGGGCGGACGCATCACTGATCCGCTGCGGTTGACCGAGGCGGCGGGCGTGGTGACGGCACACATGACGCTCAGCCAGGGGCAGCGTGCCAGCGCCCTGCTGAACTATGCGCGCACCCATGGCGAGGCCCGCGCCTTGCTGGGGCAGTTACGCACCCAAGACATCGGGGCCGATGAGGCCGAGACGCGCCGCTATTGGGAGGCGTGGTCCGCCGGATGCACCTACGAGGGGCCATACCGCTCGGCGGTGCTGCGCTCGGCGCTGGCGCTGAAGTTGTGCACCTTCGAGCCGACCGGGGCCATCGTCGCCGCGCCCACGACCTCGCTGCCCGAGTCCATTGGGGGCGCGCGCAACTGGGACTATCGCTACACCTGGCTGCGCGACTCGGCCTTCACGCTCGAGGCGCTGGCACGCATCGGCTATGATGGCGAGGCACGCGATTATTTTCACTTCCTGCACGACCTGCATGTGCGACGCGGCATGGACCTGCGCGTCATGTATGGCGTGCATGGTGAGGCGGGCCAGGCGCTGCGCGAAGAGGAACTGCCGCATCTCACCGGCTATCGCGACTCGCGCCCAGTGCGGCTGGGCAACGGTGCCGCCGCCCAGCGCCAACTCGATGTCTATGGCGAGCTCGCCGCCGCCGCGTACCGTTACCTGAAACACAGCGGCTACCATCGCGGTGCCAAGGGGCGCGAGGCCGACCGCGATGTGGTGACGCTGCTGGCGCGCATCGCTGACTATGTCGCTGACCATTGGCACGAGTTGGACCAGGGCATCTGGGAGGTACGCGGAGCGCCGCGCGCCTTCGTCTATTCGCGGGTGATGTGCTGGGCGGCGCTCAACCGTGCCAGCGAGTTTGGCGATGCCAGCCAGCAAGCCCGTTGGGACGCGTCACGCGATGCCCTGCGCGCCGACATCTTGGCCCATGGCTACGATCCCGCCCAGGGGTCATTCGTGCAGGCTTATGGGACGACGGCGCTCGACGCGGCGAATCTGCGTATCGCGCTTTCCGGCTTCCTGCCCGCCGACGATCCGCGCATGCAGGGCACCGTCGCGGCGGTTGAGCGCTCCCTCACCGTGGGCGCGACGGGGTTCGTCCTGCGCTATCGCACCCCCGCCATGGGCGACACGGCGGCGGCCAACACCGATGGTGTGCCAGGCACCGAGGGCGCGTTCCTCGCCTGTTCGTTTTGGCTGGTGATGGCGCTCAGCGGCATGGGACGCATCGCTGACGCGCGTCGCCGCTTCGACGATCTGCTGCGTTACGCCAGCCCGCTGGGCCTTTTCGCCGAAGAGATCGATCCGCAGACGGGCGCGCACCTGGGCAACTATCCCCAGGCGTTGACGCACATCGGCCTCATCAACGCGGCGGTCGCCATCCATCACGCCGAGATTGGTGTGGCCGCACCTCTGGATTGAGTGCGTCCCTTCACGATGGGGTCGCTTGACCGACTGGCGCGGTTCATGCGAGGAAGCGTGCTAGACGCCGTATGGCTCACCATGCGAGAAAGAAGGTGCCACCAATGCAACCTGATCCCAATCCCTTACCGATTCCCATGCCGCAGCCCAATCCGCTGCCTGAGCCAGACCCCATCCCCATGCCGCAGCCGGAACCGAATCCACTGCCCATGCCCGGACCTTCCCCCGCGCCTGAACCTGGACCGTTGCCAGACCCCATTCCCATGTGAGACGGATGCACCGTGTCATCCGCTTTCCTCCCATTTCATCCGGTTGCTGCCCCCAGGTGTATCCCGTTACAAGAGCTATTCGATGGGGGCAGGGCGGGTGAATCGTGCAAGAGGTGACTTCGCTTCCCCTGCACTGCCCGCTCCCTTTTGTGGGGTGTATGCTCAAGGTATGGTCTGTCGTACCGACGAGTAACCCAACAAGAGGAACAGGGAAATCAGGGAAGTATGGCGAAATCGTCCCACACCACCACCACGCCATCGGTCGCATACCGCGACGACCGAGAATATAGCCACACCAGCCAGCACAACACACCACCCGAGCGCCCGCCCCATGCGCGCACGGGCGGCGTCGCCACCCCCCAGGTCGCCTGGCAGATGGCCCACGAACTGCGCATTCCCCTCACCGCGATGATGGGTTTCGCGCAGATGCTGTTGGACCCTCAATCATCGAAGCCGCTCGATCAGCAGCAACGCGAATACGTCGACCGCATCTTGGCATCGGGCGCGCACCTGATGGCGGTCATCGACGAGATGCTCGATGTCGCCGCCATCCGCGCTGGCCGTCTGACGTTGGCGCGCGAGCCGTTGGCCCCCGCCGCCCTGTTGACTGGGGTCAGCGAGCAACTGGCTCCGCTGGCGGCGGCGAAGTCGCAGCGCGTGACGATACGCCCCACCACCGATCTGACCCCGATCCTGGTTGATCCCCTGCGCATGCGCCAGGTGCTGCTGAATCTGCTGGGCAACGCCATCAAGTTTGCCCCCGTGGGCAGCGAGATCGCGCTGGGCGCACAGCCAGCGGCGGATGGCGCGACCGACCTCTTCGTGCAAAACCAGGGGCCGCTCATCCCCCGCGCCTATCAGCGGAAAATCTTCGAGCCATTCACGCAGCTCCCGCAACCGACTAGCGACGCCGTACCGGGTACCGGGCTTGGCCTAGCCATCGCGCAGGAACTGGTGCGGCTGCATCATGGCCGGGTGTGGGTGCGCAGCAACCAGCGCCATGGCACGACCTTTTGGGTCCGGCTGCCCCGCTAGCTGGGGGTGACTGCACCACCTGAGCAGCGAAGGCGGAACGGGATGGCGGGTGGTGGCGATAGGGTGCGTGTGACAACGTGTGGCAGCCGGACGGCGGGCATCGCGCGGTTTTCACCGTTACGCCGTCCTGCTGCCACACGTGTAGGTGGCCATCGCGCTGTCACCCCTCTCCATCCGCAGATGGGAAGGGGCCACCCCCGCGCGCACGCTCCTTAGTAGCGGAACTGCACGCCGGGGCCGACGTGGATGTAGCGATAATTGACGCGGCCCCAACCCGCGCCGCGCCAGTTGTCATTCATCTCGCTGATCAACAGCCAGTAGCCGTCGGGGTTGACCGCGACGAGTTCGGCGTAGTGGCCGATGGGTCCAGCCCCCTGCACATTCGGGTCGAACCAGACGGTGGCCCCCACGCGCGGGGTGCTATGCCCCGGCAGGAACAGGGCGCTTTCGCCTTGCAGGTTTGGGTGCGCCTCTTCGGGCCACCAGTTGCACCAGCCCCAGGCCGGGCGCTCGGGATACTTCGAGGGGTCGGGGGAATAGACCAGACCATAGCAGCCGGGAGGAGTCGCCCACTGCGAAATGACGGGCAACCAATAATTCGTCGATTGGCACGGCTCGATGCTGGTAGTGCCGACGATGATCGGCGCGGTCACATGGTCGCCGGGCGGGCAAAGGATCTGCCCCGTCACCAGCGCCGCGTTGGTTTTCATGCCGTTGACCTTGGCGAGGTCGTTGAGCGCGACGCCCAGATGCTGCGCGATGGTCGCCAGGGAATCGCCGTCCTGCACGACATACGGCGGGCCACCGTCACAGTGCGCCGAATAGCTCTGGCTCAGCGCCACGATGTTCCCGAAGGTCTGGGCCCCCGTGTTGCCTTTGGTATTCGTCGGCGATGACTTCGCGACGCCCACCAGCACCGCCGCGACGATGACCCCGGCGACGCCGAGCAGCACCAACTGCATCATCCAGGCGGGGATGTGGCGGCCCTTGGGCGCGGGGGGCGGCGGGGCCGGAGCGCGCCGCGTCGCTGGTATGAGCGACGAGCGATTCGCCGGAATGAGCGACGAACGATTCGTCGGGATCAAAGAAGTCGCCCGCTCCTCTGGCGGTGTGGTCGATGAGTGGTCACGCATGCTCTTCCCCATTGGTCATGAAACGAACGATTTCTCTCGTATGCCCGCCTATTGTAGCTGTCTCTTTGTGTGAATGCAATGCCATAGGCTATTCGTCGCCCAAGCGATGCCGTGACCCCCTGGCCACAATGGTTGGCCAAGATTGACGGATGCGCCACGCTTTGCTATGCTGGCCCGAGTAAACGGATGACGGAGGACCGAGCCATGGGGGCGCAGCATGGGGCGCGATTCAGCGGATTACTCGCCAGCGTGGCACTGGTGGTGGCATTGTGCCTGGGGGGCTGTGGCACTGGCGGCGCGGGCACCACGTCTACCGTCGCCCAGGCGCAGGCGTCGGCCACCCCTGCCGCGACCGCGACGCCCGATCCCTTTGGCGTGCCCACGCCCGGCGTGCCGTGCCATGGCGGCGAATGGGGCCAGGTCATCGCTGCGGTCGGTAGCGCCGTTCCCGTGCCACCGCTGACGGTACGTGGCACGGCGCAAAATCTCGACCCTGAGGCGAGCGGATGGGACGGACTCTACATCTCGCTCTGCACGGGCGGCACGACGGATGGCATCAACGCCTTCATCGACGACCATATGACGCAACTGGGGTGGAGCTACGTCGCGCCGCCGGGCGGCTGCACATGTAGCGCCGAGAATGTGTGGTCGCGCGCGAGCGACCCGCGCCTGGTGCAGTTCGAGAGCCACGCGGCGCAGCATGACGGCCAGGTGCGCTGGGGCGTCATCTGCTATCGCAAGGGCGTCTTTGGCTGCTAGGCCACCTCGATATGATATCGAGCCAGTCGGTTGACATGCTGGCTCTCGCTGGCTCGCTCAACGTCTCGATAGAATGCTTTATGCCACCTCGAACCGCAGCACCAGCAGACCCAAGCGGATCTCGTCGCCCGATTTGAGCGGCTTGGGGGTGAAGGCATCGAGCCGTTGCTTGTTGAGGAAGGTCAGGTTGATGCTTTTCATATCCTCGACGGTGTAGCGCGTGCTGTCGCGGCGGATGCGGATGTGCTGGCGTGAGACGCCGCTCTTTTCGCCCTCATACGCCGTCAGGTCGATGTCGGGGTAGACATCGCAGGTAGGGTCGGTGCGCCCGATGACCGTCTCTTCGCGGCCCGTCAGGTCAAAGACCGCGCCAACTGGCAGCAGCACCAGCCGCGCCTGGCCGTTGGCGGAGGCGACGGGCATTTCGGCAAGCTCCGCGCCGCAGTTGACGCAGGCGGTGGCCTCCGCCGCATTGGGCAGCCCACAGGCCGCGCAGACTCGCGCCCCCTGGAGTCCTTCGAGCAGGGCTTCGCCGCACATCTCGCAAAAGAACGCGCCATCATCATTCGCATGGCCGTTCACGCATTGCACCGCCATTGCTGGCCTCCCCCGATTTACCGGCTCTCCCCGGCGTTGCTGGTGGCTGGATGGGTACTCGTGGTGCGCCGTACGCGAGTCAGCGCATGGGTTTTCGTTTGCAGGATCTTGCGGCCCTCTGGTGTCAGGGGACGGCCCGCCCGCAGATGCTCTAGCTGTTCGCGCCCCTCGAAGTCATAGAGCGCGAGGATGCCCGGCGCGATGGCGACCGGCTCGGTCGTGGTGGCGGCAAGGGCGCGCCAGACGATGCGCGCCGCGTTGACGCGCTCGACGTAGTGCAGCACGATGGGTCGCACCTGGGGCCGCTTACTAGCGCTGGCGCTAAAGGTCACGACGACATCGGAGCGCAAAAGGGCCGCCTCGGTGCCCACGCTGCTGCTCGTCTCGATCTGTGCGATGCGGAAGTTGCCGCCGCGCTTCGGCTCGATCAGGACCTCTACCAGCAACGCGTGGGGGATGTCGAGGGCGAGGTCGCCCAGCGGCATGACGATCTGGCGGTCCGTGATGCTGGCATCCATCGCGCGCAGGAAGGGGGCGACGCGCGTGACGCGGCGGGGCGTCACCCCCGCGACGAAGCGCATATCCAGCGACAGGCTAGGCACGACCACATCGCGCGCGACGCGCACCTGGCGCGTGAAGCCGCCAACGACATCGCCCGGCGCGCGGATGTACTCGGGCGGGTCGCCGCCGCTGGCCATGGCGATGTCTTCCAGCAGCGTTTCGTCCCATTCCGCGCCAAAGCCCAGCGGAGCGATGGCGATGCCCTCGGCCCCCGCCTCGGTCGCCAGCAGACGGCACTGATCCTCGTCGCCGTTAGTGGGGCCATCGGTCAGCACGATCATCCGGCTGAGCGAGTGTGGGCCGAGGTGGCGGCGTAGCTCGGCCAGGCCCAGGCTCATGCCCAGGGCCATCGCGGTGCCGCCGCCCTCCTCGATCATCTCGACCTCGGCCTTGAGCGCCGCGCGGTCCACCACCGGCTCGGCCCCAGCCACGAGGTCGATCATATCGTCATAGGTGATGATGGCCAGCACGTCGTCGGGCGTCAGCAGGTCGATGACCGCGCCCGCCGCCGCCTTCATATATTGCAGTCGGGGGCCGCGCATCGACCCCGAGCGGTCGAGCACCAGCGCTAGGTTCAACGGGGGGCGCGGCACGTCGGCCAGGGTCGCGTTGGCCCGGACCTCTACCAGCAGGTAGGCCATCTGGGCCTCTCCCGTGACGGGCAGCGGCTCACGGGCGAGCTGGGTGGTAATAGTGATGGCGGGTAATGACATCTAGGCCACCACCTGTGCGACGACGACGCTGACGTTGTCTTCGCCGCCGTGTTCGTTCGCCATGGCGATCAGTTGCTGCGCGAGGGCCTGGGGATCGCCCAACGTCGCATGCGTGATCACCTGCTCTATCTGCGGGTCACGCACCATCTCCCACAGCCCATCCGAGCAGAGGATGAAGGATTCGCCGACGCGCAGCCGATGGGGGAAGAGGTCCACCTGCACATCGATCTCATCGCCCAGCGAACGGTAGATCTGGCTGCGCTGCGGGTGGGTGTAGACATCATCGGGGTTCAGCATGCCCGCCGCCACCAGCCGCGCCACCAGGGAATGATCGGTCGTCACGCGGCTGAGTTCGCGCCCGCTACACAGATAGGTGCGACTGTCGCCGACATTCGCCACACAGGCCGCTTCGCCGTGGGCGATGAGTGCGGTGATGGTGCAACCCATGTCGCCGCCTTCGCTGCGGTTCAGCTTGCAGAGGTGGCTGTTCGCTTCCAGGATGGCCGCGCGCAGCACCGTCCCCAGTTCCGCCGGATCTTTGCTCGGGGCGTTTTCGCCGACCAGCAGGGGTGCCCAGAGTTGCTG
>JBBQSR010000035.1:0-13489 GCA_038234855.1 Ktedonobacterales bacterium
AGTGCACGCGCTGCTCCGTCACCTTCGCCTGGGCACCGCCGCCCGTCAGCGTGATGTTCAGCGGCGAGGCGTCACAGGTGGCGACGCTGCCCGCCTGGCGGTCCGCCAACTGCTCGGCGGCGACGAAGGCAGTCTGGCTAAGCTGTGCGCGCAGGGCCGGGGCGAAGTGCGCGCTATACAGGTCGGCGTAGCGCGCGTGGGTGAGGTCGTCGCAGTAGCCCCAGGCGGTGCCCGTCGGCCCCAGCACCGGCACGAAGCGGATCGCCAGCGCCACGGCGGCGACCAGGCACACGCCCGCGAAGGCGAGCCAGGCGATGCGCCGCCCGCTCAGGGGCGCGCGACGGGGGGTGGGGGCGCTCATATGGCGTGGTCCTCCTCTAGGATCTTCCAGGTGCCGTCCGTCGCGCGGGTGATGGTGAGGCCGATGAGGTATTGCAGCTTGCTGGCGCGGGTCACGCGCATCTGCACGACGCCCTGGTTGGCGTGGTTGCGGTCGGCATCATAGCGTGTTTCGTGAAAGGCCGTCACGACGCCATATTTCGCATCCTGCTCCTGCGCGAAGCGGATGAAGGCGAACTGCGTCAGTTGCGCCTGTTGCGCGTCGGCCAGCATGCCCCATGCTGCGGGGTAGTCTTGGTGCTGGATGGCGGTATAAAAGCTCTTGGCGGCCAATTCGGCGGCGTTGGGCGGGGTGGTCTTCATCGCTGCCGCCCGTGCCAAGATGATCACCACCAAGATGACCACCAGCACGCCACCCGCCAGCGTGGCGATGCCCGCTCGACTACGCAAAAACGTCGGCATCCGCGCCATCACCCCGGTCGTCGTTCGCTGTTGCATGCGCAAATACCCCTTTCCTCAGAAGCACAAATGGCGGAATCCTTCACGTGGCCGGTGTCGTGTGGGCGGTGGTGGCCAGGGCGCGGGTGATGGCCGCGACCAGGCCCTCGCCCGTGACCGGCTTGATCAGGTAGTCTAGCGCGCCCAGTTGCAGGGCATGCTCGCGATAGCGCGCGGCGGAGCGCGACGTGAGCATGATCGCCCGCACCCCCTTGAAGGGTGGATGGGCACGCAGCACCTCGAGCACGTCATAGCCGTTCATCTGGGGCATCTCGACGTCGAGCACCAGCAGGCGCGGCAACTGCGCCGTGATCTGCTGGATGGCGTCTAGCCCGTCGCGCGCCGTCTGCACGTTGAAGCCTGCCGCTTGTAACTGCTGCCGCAACCCCTGGCGCATGGAGGGCGAGTCATCCACCACTAAGAGATAATCGCCCTGTGGCGGCGGCGGCACAGCCCCGGCCAGCACGGGTGCCCGCGCGCCGAAGCGACCGGCGGCGATGGCCTCGGCCACGACCCGCGGCAGATCGAGGATCAGCAGCACCGCGCCGTCGGGGTTGATGGCCGCGCCACGCACGCCCTGGCGGCGCAGGTGGCGTGGTACGCGGCGCACCACCATGTCGCGCTGTTCGCCTAGGTCATCGACCAGCACGGCATAGTCGCGGCCCTCCACCGTGACGATCAGCGCGTGGGCACCGCGCATGGGGATCTCGCGGTGGTCCAGCAGGTCGGCCAGGGTGACGACGGGCAGCGTCGCCTCGCCGCCTAGCAGATCGCTCAGGCGGGCATAGGCGCGGCCATCATCCGCGGTGAAAAGGTCGTTGGGGCCGACACGGGTGGTGCGCGCGATGTCGCTGAGGGGGATGGCGTAGTGGTTGGCCTCGGCCCCCACCACGACGCTGCGAATGGTGCTGAGCGTGATCGGCAGGTGCAGGGTAAAGGTCGTGCCGCTGCCCGGTTCGCTGTCGATGGTGATGGTGCCGCGCACCCCCGTGATGGCGCGGCGCACCGTGGGCAGCCCCATGCCGCGCCCCGCCGCTGGGCGGACCTCGACCGCCGTCGAGACATCGGGCAAAAACATCAGCGCGAAGGCTCCCTCGCGGCTGAGGCCGCGCGCCGCCTCCTCGGTCAGCAGGGGGAGGCCGTCGGGACCCTGCACCATCATCGCGGAGGCGGCGATTTTGTGGGGGCTGATGCCGCGTCCGTCGTCGCTGATGGCGATGGTGACGCCCTCGTCCGTCATGGCCGCGCGCACGTGGATGTGCCCCAGTGGGTCCTTGCCCGCGTCGCGCCGGTCCTCGCCGGTTTCGATGCCATGGACGACCGCGTTGCGCACGATCTGTGTCAGCGGTTCGACCAGCACCGTCACGATGTCGCTATCGATCTCGACATCGCCCAGGTCAAAGGATAATTCGACGGTCTTGTGTTCCTCGGCGGCGACGGCGCGCAGCGTCAGGTGCAGGCGATATTCCACCTCGCGCAGCGGCACCAGGCGCAGCGCCAGCAGGTCGCGTTGCAAGGTGGTGGTGAGGTAATCGTCATATTCGTACTGGCGCTGGGTGTGGTGCAGCGCGGTCTGCAATTGCAGATCCATCGCGCGCAGGTCGCTGAGCGTTTCGCCCAGCATCGCCATGATGAGGTCGAATTCGGAATATTGCTCCATGTCGGGTGGCGCGTCGGCTCCCTCGCGCGCGGCACTGCCCGGCTGCGAGGTCCCCCAGCGTGGCGGCGCGTTCAACGGCGCGGCACTTTCCGGCGGGCTGGGCGCATGGGTGCCCTGCTGCACCAACTGGATGCGCTCGCGTCGCAAGCGATCATAGAGCTGCGTTAGTCGTGTGATAGCCCGCTCGATCTCGCGTTCGCCAGTCAGGGCCTCTTCGTGCACGCGCCCCGTCTCGATGTGGTTGATGAAAAGCGTGCTGAGGGCTTCGAGCAGATGGTCGAGCCGCCGCACGTCGAGCCGTGCCCCCCCGATGGCGGTCTGCGAATGCGCGGGGGTGGTGGGGGCCGCGCGCAGGTCGGCGAGCACGGGCATGCTGAGGGTGTCGTGCGGCGAGACATTCGAGATGGTCGCCATGATGATGGCATAGCCCTCGTGCAGGTTGGCCAGGGCCTCGCTGTCGCCCTCGTCGCTCTGCGTGGTGGCCAGCAGCGTCAGCAGCGTGTCGAGCGTGTCGATGGCGTTGATGAACCAGCGCGCGGTGGCGTCATTGACCGAGATGCGTTTTTGGCGCAGCATCCCCAGCAGATCTTCCATCATCTCGCCGATGTTGCCGACGATGTGCGCCCCCGCCGTGTGGGCCGATCCCTTGATCTTGTGGGCGCGCTCGCTCATCTCGGTGAGGATGGGCTGCGGTGGGGCGCTGGTGCCCAGTTGTGCCAGCAACTGCCGCAGCGCTCCCAGGTCGTCGCTAAATTCCCCCACCAGCGTCTCGATCAGGTCTGGCTCGATGCTGGGGCCACCAGACCCCAAAAAGCGCATCGCCGAGCGCGATAGCTCGCTCTGCATGAAGGCATCGACGATGTTTTGGATGTCGGCTGAGAAGACCGGGGTGTCGTCGGGTGCGCCGTCTTCGCGGGGCGACGTGGCGGGGGCATCGCTGTCGGCCACGAGCGTGCGGATCATCTGGGCGGTGCGCTCGGCCTCGGCCATCTCGCCGAGGTCGGGCGCGAGGAAGCGCCCCGCCGCGTTCATGCGGTCCATCCGCGCTTGCAGATGCACCGTCACATAGGTGATGGGCACGGCGATGAGGCGTGGCATGGGGTAGCGCCCGGTCAACACCTGCGAGAGCACCGTTTCGAGGGTGGCCCCCAGCAGGGCGAAATCGGTCATACGCACCGTCTTGCCCAGGCTCGCCAGCGCGTGGCCGAGCCGCTGGACGCGATCCAGTGCGTCTTCCAGCGAATCGCCCGAGCGCGTGGGCGAGGCCAACGTCAATTCTTGGCGCTGCAACTCATCGATGTGGTGCGCCATCTCCTCCGCGAAGATGGGGAAATAGGTGTCAGTCGGCAGCATCGGGGGCATCCTCTCCATCCAATGCGTGCAGACAGTCGGCGGCGACCCGCTGCACATCCAAAAAGTGAATCGCCCCGCCCGCCTGTGCCACGCGTTCGCCCTGGGGATAGTAGCGCCCCAGCAGGTACGGCGGATCGGTCGGCAGCGCCTCTGCCGCGCGCACGAGGTGCAGTTCAGCGGGGTCGATGGCTCCGGCCAGGCTCAGCTCGCTGACGAAGAAACCGAACTGCGCATCGGCCACGCTGCACAGCAGCAGCGCATGGTCGCGCTGCCAGCGTGGGGGAATGCTGACCGCGCCCCCCAGGAAGCGGCTGGTGTCGATGAGCGTGACGAAATCGGCCCCCAGGCGAAAGATGCCGCGCGCCCAGGCCGGGCTATGGGGGATGGCGACGGGCGGCGCGTCCATCTGCGCGACGATGCGCTCGACATCGCGCAAGCGCACGCCCCAGCGCCGCCCCGCGATGGTGCAAAAGACGCAGTCGATCTCGGGCGGCGTGGGGGCCACGTCGGCGGGCATCCCCAGCGGTGCGTCGTGGTGGTCGTCGGCGATGTGCGGCATCCGTTTCCCCCTTTCATTCTCCGTGGTCACCCGAGCGGGGCCAGCCGCCGCGCCTCGTGCAGCAACCGCTCCGCGTCGAATGGTTTTTTCAGATAGGCCGCCGCGCCCAGCGTGCGGCCATAATATTCCTCGGGCATGCTGACGCGCTGGGTCAGCATGACCACCGGCGTCGCGCTGGTGCGTTCGTCGCGCTGAAAGGTGCGAAAGAGGTCATACCCGTTGATGTCGGGCAAGATCAGGTCCATCACGATCAGGTCGATGGGGCCACGCGCCATCTGGGCGTGGGCCTGGGCACCGTCGGCGGCGGGGAGCACGGCGTACCCCGCGCCGCGCAGACAGTCGCCGACCATCGCCAGTTCGGTGGGGGAATCCTCGACCAGCAGGACCGTGCGCGTGGTTGCCATGTATGCTCTCTTTTACCGCGTCAGCGCGGGGGTATCATGCAAAAATTGCTGGACGACGGAAAGGATCTGCCCTGGCACGAAGGGTTTGGTGATGTAGGCCTTCGCCCCCGCCATGCGCCCGCGAATCTTGTCAAACATGCCATCATTGCCCGACACCATGACGACGACGGTTTGGTCAAACTCGGGCTTTTGCAAAAAGAGGCGGGCGGCGGTGTAGCCATCCATCACCGGCAGCCCGATATCCATGAAGATCAGTTCGGGCACGTCCACCCGATGCTTGACCAGGGCCTCCATCGCCTCGGGTCCGCTGCCAAATGATACGACCTGATAGCCTTCACGTCGCAAGATGCCCTCGATGATGCGTTGGATGAGTGCCGAGTCGTCGATGACCATGATGCGATGTCGTTGCGCGGGCATGGGAACCTACCTTCCGTCATGAAAAAGAACGATGATGCGATCACAGCACCTGTAATGATTGCGAGAACTGCTCGAACATCGCTTGCCATGCCGCGACGTTGTAGGTGCGGTCCTGGGGTGAATCGACGCGCATGTTGTTGGCGACAAAGACGGCGCGCAGCGCGCGACTGAGCACCTCATAGGCTTCGACGATCGGCTGGCTGTCGCCTGCCTGGCGTGCCTGGGCGATGACCGCTTGCAGGGTGCGCGCCAAGGCGTCGGTGGCGATGTGGTTGCGCTCTACGCGGATGGGCTGGCCCGCGATGGTGTCGAGTCCCTCGCGCGCCAGCATGCTGCTGAGCGAGTCAGGCGCGAAGGGCAGGCCGTTTTGTGCCCACACCTCGGCCAGGGCATCGATGGTCCAGTTCACGAACATCGCCAGGGCCGAGAGTTGGTCCAGCGTGTTGTGCCGCTTGATCCACTCTTGCTCCATGCGGCTGAGCAGCCCAAAGATGTTGACGGTGTTGGCGTTGGTCGGGCGCGCGACGGCGGGTAGCCCGATGGAATGTTCCGCCACCGAGGCGTAGAGGTAGCCGTCGCTCACCAGGGGGGCGATGCGGCGTGCCATCTCCATCTCGGGGCTGCCGAGCGCGGTGGCGATGCGGCGCGGCGTCTGGAAGGCGTTGACGCGGGTGACGATGCGCCAATCGGCGGCGGTAAAGACCAGCGAACGGTTCGGCGGCGGTTGCAGCGCCATGCGCAGTTGCGTGTGCATAGCGTCGGGCAGCCATTGGCGCAGGTCGTTCCATTCGTACTGATAGCGGACGATTTCCAGCGACGCGCGCGAGACGTCGATGCGCTGCTCGGCGGTGCGCGGCGGCGGCGTCTCGCCATAGTTGAAGTGGTAGTCGCCGTTGGTCCACAGCGCCATCTCGCGCACGCTCCACAGCAGTTGGATGCGCAGCGCCTCGGCCAGTCGTTGCGGCGACAACTTGTTGCGCTCGACCAGGGCCTGCCCCAGCAGGTCGCCCAGCGGATCTTGCACCAGCCGCTGATAGATCGCCTCGATGTCCGGTCCCTGCACCCAGCCCATCTGTTGCAGCACGGCCCCGAGCGTCAGCGCCTGGCTGTCGTATTCACGGCACCAGGTCAGCATGCCCTCTTGGAAATAGAGGATGCCCCGCCGCCCATCGGGCCGCGATAGGTGCAGCGCGCCGGTGCTGTTGCCCATGCCGACAGCCTGCATCAATTCGACGATCTGGAAATCGCTGAGGTGCCCACTGATCTGCGTCGAGTTTCTGGAATCCGCCACGCCCGTCGCCTCGGTTCTTCTGGATGGGGGGACAAAGCAGCGTGCCCCCGGGTCCATTCGTGTTGGTTGGCTAGCATTATAGCCCCACGCGGTCTGGCATTCAAGGCCCCGTTGCGTGGGTTGGTCGGGGTATCGCGCCTCACTCGTTGCTGGGGGACGGGCGGCGGGGGCGGGCGGCGCGGCGCTCGGCGGCGAGTGCCAGGCGGCGCTGGGCCGCGCGGCGCGTCAACAGCAGATTCGCCACCATGGCCAACCCCAGTAGCGCGAAGATGGCCCCAAAGCCCCCCAAAATTACCCCCGCGTGGCTGCCCAGGCCGAGCGCGCCGGGGTCGCTGACGCTCACCGTCACCAGCGCCGTTCCCGGCAGGTGATCTTTGTTGATGGCTTCAAGCTTCACGGTGTAATCCCCGGCCTGGGTGAAGGTGTGCTTGATGGTTGGGGCGGTCGTCGTCACCGTGGTGCCCGCGCCGAAGGTCCAGCGATAGCTGACGAGGGCATCGCCCGGCGCGTGGGTCGGGGCCGAGCGGCTGGCGTCGAAGGTGACGGTCTGGCCGACGTGGGCGGCGAAGGTGCTGGCCATCACGTTGGCGGTGGGCAGCTCCAGCGCGACGAAAACGGGCGTCGTCGCCACGGTGCGCGCCCCACGTTTGTCTTGGACGATCAGGGCGACGACGCCTTGGCCAGGGATGGAAAACGTGTGCGACACCCGGATGCCCTGGTCGATGGTCGAGTCGCCAAAATTCCAGGTATAGGTGACATCGCCGCCGCTCGGCGCGTAGGAGCCATTGGCGTCGTAAGTGAGCGAGCTGCCCAACTGCACATAGATGCCGTTGCTGGCGATTTTGGCGATGGGGGGCTGGGCATAGGCCTGACCCAGCACGGTCAGCGCCGCGCTGTCAAAGTTGGGGTCCGAGTTCGTCGGATCTTTGGGGTCGGTCAATTGCAAGCGCACGCTATAGGTGCCGGGCTTGGCATAGGTGTGCGTCACCGCGAAGCCCTGCGCTTTTGCGCCATCCCCGAAATCCCACGACCAGCCATAGGCATTGGGGTCGACCGGCGTGGGCAGCCGCGAGAGGTCCTCGGTGAAGCTGATGGGGCCTTGCGCCACGTATTGCTGCCCAAAGATGCCGATGGGCGTGCTGGGCGGCGAATCTTGCGTCAGCGGATACGCCAAGGCGGGTTGCCCATTCGCCGTCATCGTCGCCGTGGAGGAAAGGCCACAGGCCCACGCCGGGCGCACGGCCTCGTGCCGCAGTGCCGGAACGAGGGTCAGCAGCCCCGCCGCCAGCACGGCGCTCACCAGCAATTTCAGCCCATATGCGCGCATGGTCCCATTCCTCCGTGGCACTTCTCAGGTTTCGTCGCTGCCATTATGGCAGAGGGGGGAAGGGCTGGCAAGGGATTTCCCTGATGGTCCCGCTGGCGTCCCCTGGCGCGGTGCTGGTTGGTGCTGGCGTGGCGCGATCTGGTACATATCTGTGTAGAGGTTGATGTGTGAACTGTCTGATACGTACAGCACGTCCTCGACACCCAGCAGAGAAAGAGATCCCCA
This sequence comes from Ktedonobacterales bacterium, assembly GCA_038234855.1. Lineage (GTDB taxonomy): Bacteria > Chloroflexota > Ktedonobacteria > Ktedonobacterales > JACDGC01 > JACDGC01. Next base: position 8,074 of record JBBQSR010000035.1, read on the forward strand.
TTCCATGCTGACCTTACAAGTTCTCATCGCCAGCACGCGCCCTGGCCGCCAGGGGCCGTCCATCGGCACCTGGTTCGTGGAGCGCGCGACCGCGCATGGTGCCTTCACCGTCGAGACGGTCGACCTGGCCGAGGTCAATCTGCCGTTGATGGACGAGCCGAACCATCCGCGCCTGGCGCAATATACGCAGCCGCACACGCTGGCCTGGAGCGCCACCATCGCGCGGGCCGATGCCTTTGTCTTCGTCATGCCCGAGTACAATTATAGCTTCACCGCGCCGCTGAAAAACGCGCTGGACTACCTGTCGCGCGAGTGGGCGTATAAGCCGGTCGGTTTCGTCAGCTATGGCGGCGTCGCGGGTGGCACCCGCGCGGTGCAGGGCATCAAACAGGTGGTGACGACCCTCAATATGATGCCCCTGCCCGAGGCCGTCACGATCCCGTTCTTCTCCCAGTTCATCGATGAAAACAAGCGATTCAATGCCACCGAGGCGATGGAAAAGACCGCCGCATCGATGCTGCATGAGTTGCATCGCTGGTCCACCGCGCTGGAATCGCTGCGGCGACCGAGCGCGGGCTAGCGCGCAGGTCGCTGAGCTGCCACGATGTCCCATAGATCCCCACTATGCGATCATCCAGTTGCGCGAACCGCGTGTAGATATCAGCGAAGCGGGAAAATCCCTGACAGGAGATGTACGATGGCGCAGACCAAACGCGTGATGGCCAACCATACGACGACCGAGCCGCCGGTATGGGTCGACCGCATGATGCGCATCGTCATCTTTGGTGGTGGGGTGCTGGTGCTGGCGCTGCTGGCGTGGGGACACCTGGGCTTGGGGGCGCTGGTGCGCCCGCCCGCGCCGACAGCGTTGCAGCAAACCGCCCAGGTGGGGCCATATGCCGTGGCGTTTCGCGCGACGGGGCAGATGTCGGCACGCGACGTGAACGCGGCGACATTCTCGCTGCATGACGCCTCGGGTGCTGCACTGACCAACGCCCAGGTGCGCGTCACCTTTGCGATGGTCGATATGCCGATGACCGCGCCAGACGCCCCGGCGACCATGCAGGCCGATGGCACCTATCTGGCGCACCTCCGCTTCAGCATGGCGGGCACGTGGCACGTGACGGTGCATATCGCCACCCCAGGGCAGCCTGAGCAGAGCGCCATCTTCACCGTCAGCGTGCGCTGGACCTAAGCGCACCCCCCGACCTCCCGCACTGTGCTTTCATTTGCAATCATGGAAGCTTGGCCGTCCCTTGTCCGCTTTTTACCAAGCGGGCAGCAATTCCCTCGCCCATCGCTGGCGACAACACGAAAGGTGACTCATCATGACGAATCTTGCAAAGACCTACGCGCAAGTCCTTGGCGCGGTCCTCACGCTGGTTGGCATCCTCGGCTTCGTGGGCGCGGTCACGCCGACGATCTCGTACTCGGGCACGTCCAGCCAGGCATTGCTCGGCATCTTCGCCATCGATCCGATCCATAACGTCATTCACCTAGCCTCGGGTGTCGTCGGCTTGCTGGCCGCGAACCTCGCCGCCGGGCAATATGCGCGGCTCTATGCGGGCATCTTTGGCGCGGTGTATGCCCTGGTGACGGTCGTTGGCTTCATCCAGCAGACCTCGGTGCTGGGCCTCATCCATGTGAACCTGGCCGACAACCTGCTGCACACCGCCATCGCGGCGGCCTCGCTGGCGGTGTACTTCGCCTCGGGCAACACCCGCACCACGACGGCGCGCGTCGCCTAGCGGATTCCCTCCCATACCCCCTTTCCAGGTCTCTCTCTGCGTGGGGAGCGCGTTCAGACAGGATGTCTGGCGCGCTCTCTCGTGTTCTGTACGGCCCATTGACAGCTCAGCCGTTATCGTCTACCCTGGGGCAATCATGCGGGCAAGGGAGACATGCACCTTATGGCAGTGGCGAGCAACGACGCCCCCACCGTGGCGCTGCGGCGCGTGCTGGGCTTTCGCACGGTCTTGTCGACGAGCGCGGGGCTGTCCTACGCGGCCATCAGCTTCTTGGGCTGCGTGCTGGTGGCGAACACCGTCGCGGGGGATAGCGCCTGGCTGGCGATCCTCATCGCGGGGCTGTTGGCGCTGCTGGCGGCGGGCTGCTTCGCGGAGCTGAACGCGCTCTATCCCTCGGCGGCGGCCATCCGGCTTTACATCAAGGCGGCGTTTAATGAGCGGCTGGCGCTGATCATCGCCTTCATGTACACCGTCACCATCGTCGCGGTCATCGCGGCGGATAGCTATGTGGTCGGCAGCGCCATCACGCACGTCTTTCCCCAGACGCCGACGCTGTTGTGGATTCTGCTGATCCTGGGGCTGACGATGGCGGCGAATCTGGGGGGCATCCGGCTGGCGGGGGCGCTGCAAGATGTGACGACCTACGCGCTGCTGGTGTCGGCCAGCGTCATCTCGGTCCTGGCGCTGGCGACGCACGGTTTCGCCCTGCACACGCCCTTTGCCGCGCTGCATGACGCGGGCGGCCTCTTCAATGGCGTGACGGCGGGGGTCTTCGTCTTTTCCGCCTTCGAGTGGGTGACGCCGCTGGCCGAAGAGATCTCGGACCATCGCCTGATCCCGCGCGGCATGTTCATCGCCATCGGCGTGCTCTTCGTGGCGTACAGCCTCTTCACCCTGGCGACGACGCATCTGCTGAGCGTGCGCGATGTGCACGGTGCGTGGCATCTGCCGCAGAGCGTCGTCCGCTCGGCCTTCCCACAGATGCTGATGGCCGAGGCGGGGTTGGGCACGGTCGGCAAGTGGTGGATGCTCGTGGCCACGCTCTTCACGGGGGTGATGACCTTCAACGGCGGTTTCGCCACGGCGTCGCGCTTCCTTTATGCCGCCGCGCGCGAGGGCACGATGCCCGCCGTCTTCGCGCGGCTAAACGGGGCGACGGTGCCGTGGGTGACGATCGTTGCGCTGTCGGGGGCCTCGGCGCTCATCGCGGTGCTGATCTTCGCCACGGGGGCCTTTCAGGTGCTGATCCTCGTTGGGGCCGCGCTCGAAGCGATGATCTACGCCGTCGCCGGTCTGTGCGTCATTCAGTTGCGCCGCCGCCAGCCAACGGCGGCGCGGTCCTTCATGTTGCCGGGGGGCTTCGTCATTCCAGGCGTGACCGTCGCCATCTTCACCGTGCTGTTTTTGGGGGCTGTCGTGCCGCCCGCGAACCAGTTGCCAGCGACGACCTCGCCCTTCGTCGTCTTGGGCATCTTCGTGGCGTTGCTGGCGCTGACGACGGTCTATGTGCTGACGGTGGTGCCACGCATGCAGGCCAAACTCGCCGCCCAGCGTGCCACCACGCGCCGCCGCCCGCCCAGGCCGGCGGCGGTCGTGTGAGGCCATCGCTGCTGTCAGGTAGCATGGCGCTGACGCTCAGTCGCCCCAGTCAGCGCGCGGGGTGGGCAGTTTGGCGGTGTCATCGTTCGTCGGCTCTTGCCGCCAGACATGCTCGGCGGGGGAAGCCGGAGCAGCCCCCAGGCGACGCCACAGCAGCGTGCCGCCGCCAGCGACGGCCAGCAAGCTGAGCGCCCCACCCAGCAGAGGCAACGTACCAGGGCCAGTGGGGCCATCCGTCTTGGTTGAGGCAGCCCCAGCGACGGGCGTTGCTGCGGGTGTCGCGATGGGCGTCCCAGTGGTACCCACCGTCACGGTTGGCACGGGAGTACCAGGCGTCGCAGTGCCACCCGCCGTGACAGTGGGGCCGGGGGTTGCCTCGCCACCGCCCGCCCCAGGAATGGGCGGATTATTCAAGGGAAAGGTCGCCCTCGCTGATGTGTAGACCCCGTCACCGAGATAAAAGATTTCCAAGCTCCCATATCCATAATCTGCACTCGGAAATGTATACTGAAAAGTGGCATCTCCCTTTGAGGAAAGGGTGATCTGGTTGGTGGAGTCCATACCCATGCTCACCCGAAAGACGCCCGTTGGTGACGGCAGACCAGGTCCGGCTGGAATCACGACATACCAGGTAGTTGGCTGATTGGGCTGCAATGGCGTTGGGTTGGTATAGAGTTGGACGGTACCCGTGTGCTGGCCCTGGCTGACAGGCGCGATATCTTGCCCTGATCCACCCCCATTAAAATGGGGCGAACCGTCAAAGCTACAGACCGCAACATACGTTCCTGTTGTTGTGGGCGCGGTCGCCGTCACTTGCTCATTCGCGTTCGGGACGAGGTGTGTTTCAGCGACGGTGATCGGCCCCTTAAAGGTGATGGTAAGCGTGCCATTTTGCCAATCAACCGGAACGCTTCCGGTTTGTGACTGAATGTCGAAATCAATCAGGAGGCTTTGCCCTGGCTTGTAGCTGGAAACGGGGTTATGGATACTACATCTAAAATATCTAGCCACTTCGCCTTTGCCGATGGTGATAGTAGCGGTGTTGCTGACGATTTCCTGCGCGATAGCATTTACATAAATGCGAGCTAGGAATTGATGCGAGCCCAAGCTCAAAGCACTGATTCCCTTGAAGTTAATGGTAGTTATCGTAGGGCTGACAACTGAACTGCCGCTTGGAAGATAGCCATTGTTTGTGCCATCCAAGATCAGCGCAAAATAATTACTGCCATTGGGGGGCAAAGGGTTTGGATGGGTAAACGTCACATGAAAACCTGCGGTCGTGTCACCATATCCCGTCGTGGTCGGGTCTTCGGCGACGAGATTCGTGAGGCTGTAGTCATTAGCCTGCGTTTGAGCATGAGCAGGCGACCCGTGGCCAATTAGGACAAGGGCGGCCAGAGACGCGACAAGGAATATTGCTGCGACACGCCCCATTTGCTTCGTGAGCATAGTGAACTATCCGATCTGTGAGGATGGCTTGCGGCACCCACTACCATGCAAGCTGAAGAACATGGTCACACTATAGGGAAAACCCGATTAGAATGCAAGCGATTAGCCGCATGGAGCGCGACTTTTTGGCGAAATGGCTAACCAAGTAAGCAAGATATGCTGCGTTGTCGGGATAAAATGCGAACGCTAAAACGTATGGATGACCGCGATCAGCCCAATGATGTGCGCGTTGAAGTCGTCCAGTTCGTCGGCGGGCACCCACAACTCTTGGTGGAGGCTGCTGCCGACGGTGTGGACGGGGTAGCGCGCGACGAAATCGGCATCGACGGTGAAGCGCGTGACGTAGCCCGCCTTGCCGTCGCGCGCGTTCCAGTCGCGGGCGATCTGGATGGCATACGCCTCGTTCAAGACCGGATAGAAGATCGGTTGCGAGGGCAGACGCGGCGGAAAGGCGCGGTCGCCGCTGGCATGGATCAGCGCCAGTTCCTTGGGGCCGACGGGGCGAAAGAGCGTCGTGGTAGGCATCGCAGGCACCTTTCTCGGGGGAAGATCACGCCGTTGGCTGCGGCGTGGGGGTGGCGTCGGGGGTGAAGCGGTTGGTCGCGAGCATGGCGCTGAAG
>JBBQSR010000036.1:0-13489 GCA_038234855.1 Ktedonobacterales bacterium
ACGCACGTCGCATTTGATTCACTGGCTGGACGATGCGCCTTCAGATATCGTCTAATGAGGGGGCAATGAGAACCTGATTCCCATTACACCGGATGTTCCGTCAGCCGCCCCACTGGTTGGGCGGCTACCCAGGTTTGTAGGAGATAGCTTCGATGGCGACGCAGGATCCTTTTGGTGCCCGCAAGACGCTCGAAACCGCGCGCGGGCAGGTCACGTATTACGATCTGGCGGTGTTGGAGGGCGAGGGAGTGCAGATGGGGCGGCTGCCTGTCACCGTGCGCATCTTGCTCGAAAACATCTTGCGCCACGCGGGCGGGGCCGACCCACAGATCGTCACAGCAGAGGACGTGCGCGCCCTCGCCCGCTGGCAGCCCGGCACCTCCAGCGCGCAAAAAGGCGAGATCGCCTTTATGCCCGCGCGGGTGCTGCTGCAAGACTTCACCGGCGTGCCGTGCGTGGTAGACCTGGCGGCGATGCGCGACGCGGTGGGCGCGATGGGCGGCGACCCGAAACGCATTAATCCACTCGTCCCGGCGCATCTGGTCATCGACCATTCGGTGCAGGTCGATCTGTTTGGGTCCGCGAACTCCTTCGCGGGCAACGTCGAACTCGAGTACGAGCGCAACGGCGAACGCTATGCGCTGCTGCGCTGGGCACAGCAAGCCTTCGATAACTTCAACGTCGTGCCCCCTGGCACCGGCATCTGCCATCAGGTGAATCTGGAATATCTGGGGCAGGTCGTGATGACCGAGCCAGATGGTGCCGCCACCGTCGCCTTCCCCGACACGCTGGTCGGCACCGATTCGCACACCACCATGATCAATGGCCTGGGCGTGCTGGGCTGGGGCGTCGGCGGCATCGAGGCCGAGGCCGTGCTGCTGGGCCAGCCGCTCTACCAGCTCACCCCCATCGTCGTCGGCATGCGCCTGACGGGCAAGATGCAGGAAGGCGTCACCGCGACCGACCTCGTCCTGACCGTCACCCAGATGCTGCGCAAGCACGGCGTCGTCGGCAAATTCGTCGAGTTCGCGGGGCCGGGCCTCAGCAGCCTCAGCCTGCCCGACCGCGCGACCATCTCGAATATGTCGCCCGAGTTTGGCGCGACCGCCACCCTCTTCCCGGTGGATGCCGAGACGCTGGCTTACATGCGCCTGACGGGTCGCCCCGCCGAGCAGATCGATCTGGTCGAAAAGTACAGCCAGGCACAGGGCCTTTTCCGCACCGATGCCACGCCCGACCCTGAATTCGATGAGAAGCTGGAACTGGACCTGGCGACCGTGGAACCGAGCCTCGCTGGCCCCCGTCGCCCGCAAGACCGCGTGGCGCTGAAGGGGCTGAAGCAGGGTTTCCGCGCGGCCTACGCCGACCGCATCCCATCTTTCAGCAATGGCGACGGCGCAGCGGCGATGGCGAATGAGGGCGATCCCTCCACCCCCGTCGTGGCGCCCGCCACACCGACCGCGCCCCACACCGTCACCGTCGCGCTGGATGGCGAGACGACCACGCTCACCCACGGCGCGGTGACGATTGCCGCCATCACCAGTTGCACCAACACCTCGAACCCCTCGGTGATGATCGGCGCGGGTCTGCTGGCGAAAAAGGCCACGGAACGCGGGCTGCACGTCAAACCCTATGTCAAGACGAGCCTGGCCCCCGGCTCGCGCGTCGTCACCGACTACCTCGACGCCGCCGGACTCACCCCGTTCCTCGAAGCACAGGGCTTCCACTTGACAGGTTATGGTTGTCAAACGTGCATTGGGAATAGCGGCCCGCTTCCTGAATCGGTCTCCGAGGCCATTACGGAGGGCGACCTCGTCGTCTCTGCCGTGTTGTCGGGCAACCGCAACTTCGAGGGGCGCGTGCATGGCGAGGTGCGGGCCAATTACCTGGCGTCGCCGCCGCTCGTTGTCGCCTTCGCGCTGGCGGGGACGGTAGATATCAACCTCACGACCGATCCGCTGGGCCACGACCCCAACGGCGCGGCGGTGTATCTGCGCGACATTTGGCCCAGCCAAGATGAGATCGTCCAGACGATGCGCGCGGTGGTGTCGCCCGAGCAGTTCCAGCACGAATACGCCCAGGTCTTTACGGGCGATGCGCGGTGGCAGACGCTACCCGTTCCAGCGGGCGACCGCTTCGCCTGGGACGCGGAGTCGACCTATGTGCGCAAACCACCCTTCTTCGAGGGGCTGGCGACGGAGCCGGGTGCGCTCAGCGACATCCCCGATGCGCGGGTGCTGGTGCTGGCGGGCGACTCGATCACCACTGACCACATCTCGCCTGCGGGCAACTTCAAGGCGGATAGCCCCGCTGGCAAGTACCTGACGGCGAAGGGCGTCGCTGCACGCGACTTCAACTCATATGGCGCGCGGCGCGGCAACCACGAGGTGATGATGCGCGGCACCTTTGGCAACACGCGGCTGCACAATCTGCTGGCCGAGGGCAAAGAGGGCTACTGGACGCGCCACCTGCCCGATGGCGAGATCATGCCGATCTACGACGCCGCCATGCGCTACGAGGCTGAGGGCACCCCCCTCATCATCATCGCGGGCAAGGATTACGGGATGGGCAGTTCGCGCGACTGGGCGGCCAAGGGCACGTTGCTGCTGGGTGCCCGCGCCGTCATCGCCGAAAGCTTCGAGCGCATCCACCGCAGCAATCTGGTGGGGATGGGCGTACTGCCGCTGCAATTCCAGCCGGGGCAGACCCCCGCATCGCTGGGGCTGGACGGGCACGAGCAGTACACCATCACGGGCGTCGCGGCGGATCTCTCGCCGCGCAAGCTCATCCACGTTCATGCCGCCCGCGCGGACGACACCGCCATCGACTTCGATGCCATCGCGCGGCTCGACAGCCTCATCGACATCGAATATTACCGGCACGGGGGCATCTTGCCCTTCGTCCTGCGCCGTCTCGCACGCGGCTAGGGGGGCTGGCACACACAGCGGGTGGGCGGGCGGCGACAACTGCCCACCCACCCGCTGTGCATCGCGCGAAAACAAGAGCGCCAGATAAGCGGCGGAGCGACCCGGTAAGACTTTCGTGAGAACTCGCTGGTACAATTGCAGAGAGTACCACCGCATCGTGAAAGGTCCCTCATGGCCGACGAACTCCTGCCGCCGTTGTTTGCCCCGCGCGACTATGCCGCGCCCTCGGTCTTTACCGTCGAGCATTTGCTCGCGGGAGCACGCGCCCAGCGGCAGTTGCCGGTCGTGCCGGTACCGCCCATCTGCCTCTTTGATCCCGATGGCGACCTCGTCGATCACCTGCGCCAGAGCGGGCAAGCTACCCTAGATGCCACCTGGGCCTGTTACCATACGACCCTCGACCGCTTCACCTACGAGGGGCAAGCGTATGGAATCATCGGTCGCGTCGTGGGGGCGTCCTTCGCGGTGCTCGTCGCCGAGGAACTCTTCGCCTCGGGCTGCGAACTGCTGATCAGCGTCACCTCTGCCGGGCAGATCGTCCCGCTCGACGATCCGCCCTATTTCGTGCTGATCGAAGAGGCGCTGCGCGACGAAGGCACCAGCTATCACTATCTGCCCCCGGCGGCATTCAGTGGCATGCCAGCAGATCTGCGCGCCCATCTGCGTGCGGGGTGGCGACAGACGCAGCACCCCCTCCGCTTCGGGCGAAGCTGGACGACCGACGCCCCCTTCCGCGAGACAGCCCCGCTCATCGCCAAGGCGCACGCGCTGGGCATCGCGGCGGTCGAGATGGAGGCCGCCGCCCTCTACGCCCTGGCGACCGCGCGGGACCGCGCCATCATCTGCTTCGCGCATATCACCAATCAACTCGGCCAGGGCGATGCCGAATTCGACAAGGGTCAGGCGAACGGCAGCCTGGCGACGCTGGCGGTCATCGCCGAGACGACCCGCATCTGGCACGCGGCCCAGACCGCAGAAAGCGATCTGTGATGAGCACACGAACCATATCGCCCGCCTTCTCCCTTGGGACGCTGGGGGCCACGCTCGCCGCCAACGCGCGCGCGGCGGGGCTGAGCGGCACCGGCCTGGCCGTCATCCGCGTCTTCACCGGCTATCTCTGGTATACCCAACTGAGCTGGAAGACGCCCTGGACGACGGCGGGGGCGCATGCCCTGCATGGCTACATCATCACGGAAAGCAAATTCGCGGGCATCGCACCCTATCGTGGATTCATCAGCCAGGTCATTTTGCCGCATTTCACCTTGGTGTCGTACCTGACCTATTTCACCGAAATGGCACTCGCCATCAGCCTGATCTTTGGGGTATTCACGCGTCTAGGGGGGCTGGTTGGTGCCTTGTGGGCGGTGCAACTTTATCTGGGGTTAGCGATAGCGCCAGGGGAATGGTACTGGACGTATGGCATGCTGATCCTGATCAACGCCGTCGCCTGGGTGGCGGCCACCGGGCGCTGGTGGGGCGTCGACCAATGGCTGCGCCCGCGCCTGGCGCACGCCGCCGCAGCGGGGCAAGCATGGGCGGTGTGGGCACACCGCGCGACATAGCTCTGTGGCATGGGAATTTGGCGTACCTCTTATAAGGATCAAGCCGCACCCCTCGCACACCGCGCCGATTCCCTACGCGTGCTGACCGACTGGCAGGCGGCCCGTCGTTGGCTGCACAACGGATGCTGCATGCCCCATGGTCCTGAACGCTCGTCCTATCTGGCCCCGATTTTTTGACAATCAAGGGCGCGAATGGTATCATTGCAGCGATATTATCGGCACGGCGGCGATGCGACGTTGGGGAGTGTGGAATCATGGGGAGCAGCATCCAGTCAGCCCATATATACCGTCTGCGATCCGCCCTGCGCGGGCGATGGGTCGCCCTGGCGCTGGCGTTGTGTTGGGGCATCGGCGCGACCCTGGGCGGCGCGCCCGTCGCGGCGGCGGTGCCCGCGAGTGGTGGCGGTGGCAACGCGCCCAACCTAGTCATCAGTTCACCCAACCCGCCCAGCGGCCCCGCGACCACCAACCTCGTCGTCTCGGGTGCCCACTGGAACCCCAATGAAACCGTCACGCTGGCCATCGGCGCGGCGGATGGCACCTGTGCCACCACGACGCACGTGCCCACGGGCGACCCCACCGGCACGCCCGACAGCACCGGGGCCGTGCAGATCGTCTTCGCCTGGCCCACGACCCTACCCAATGGCACGTATCCGATCTGTGGCTCTAGCGCGACCATCAGCACCATCAAGACCTCGAATGGGTTCGTGTCGCTGAGCCAGAGTACCCCCACCCTGGTGCTGCCAACGACGGGGGCGAGCGGCGCGACCGTGGCGGTCAGTGGCACGAATTGGTTGCCCGCTGGCACCCAGGTCGAGATCCACTGGGGGCCAAGCGGCACGAGTGGCTGCGCGACACTGCTGACCACCCTCACCTCCGCCGCCGATGGCAGCCTCAATGGCACGATTTCACTGCCCTCTTTCGCGGCGAATACCTCCATCGTCGTTGCGGCGACCAGCCCCGCAGGGAGCTGCGGCGAGCAGTCACCCCCTCCCTCACTGGTGAAAACAGCGACGATCGCCGTTACGGGGACGGGGGCCAGCGCGACGCCCACACCAGGCACCGGCACCAAGACGCCGACCCCCGGCGGCACCCCGACGCCCATCGCCACCACACCGACGCCCGGTACTGGGCATCTGACGCCGACCCCGACGCCCCATGGCGGGGGTGGTGGTGGCGGTGGGAGCGGCCCCTGCCCGCCCCTGCCCGGTAGCTTTTGCAGCACGAATAGCTCATTCCCCTGGTGGCTATGCCTGGTGCTGCTGGGCCTCTTCTTACTCTTCCTCATCGTCTTGCTCGTGCTCATCAGCCGCCGCAACCAACAGATGGTCGTGCAAGAGGAAGACATCACCAGCCAGATCAATCCTGCCTCGGTCGCGCCGATGGGGTCGATGCGGTTCGTGCGCGCCGTGCGCGTCACCAACCAGGTGATCGATAAAGGCAGCGGTCGCGTCCTCAATAGCCATGCGCGCGACTACGACGAATTCGTAGATTCCAGCAGCAACACCCATCGTCGCCCCCGGTCCTAGCGCTGTGAAGGGCAGGGAGGGCCAGCCTCACATAGACGGGTGAGATGCGGGCACGGCTGCCCCCCCTGGCCCATGCGCACCCCCTTGCTCGGACCATGGCTTGCGCCTATGGCTGAGTTGATGGCATGATTCTTGCAGGTAGCTCTTTCTATCCTCTTTTTGCAAAGATAGGAAGAGGTGCATGCGGGTACGATCCCTCCCCTGGGAATCGACCCGCTTGTCGCCATCGGGGGAGACGCGCTATGTCCGCGACCAGTTCGCATCATTCACTGACCGATGCATCACCATTCGCCCAGGCACCAGGCGGGTGGCTCGATGCATTGCCCGACGCGGTCGCCATCTGCGATGCCCAGGGCATCATCGTTGCGCTGAACGCCGCGTTGCGGTCGCTCGTTGGCAACGACGCCACGCCACAGACGGCGTTGAGCGCCCTGCTGGCCTCCCTCGCGCCCGTCGATGTCGCGGGGCAGCCCATCACCCTCGATCACCTGCCCCCAGCGCGGTTACTGCGCGGCGAAACCCTCAGCGCCAGCGAGGCGGCGGACATGCAGGTGCAGGTCGCTGGTGGCGCGCGGCGCTGGCTGAGCGCGAGCGGCACGACGCTGCGCGACGCAGCGGGAACCATCAGCGGTGCCGTGCTGACCCTGCATGATGTGACGGAGCGTCGCGCCACCGCCACCCCAGCGGAAACGCTTGCCCGCCGCAAGCCAACCCTGGCTAATGCCGAAGCGGAGCGCATGCAGCTCGCGACCATCATGCAGGTCCTTCCCGCTGGCGTCGCCATCTATGATGCCGAAGGGCACCTCACCGCGCAAAATCCGGCGGCGGAGCACATCACTGGGCGACGGGCGGGCAGGCGCGAGCGCGCCACCGCGCGCCAGTCGCGCTATGGCATGCGTGATCTCGAGGGAACGCCCCTCGTCGAGTCCCATTCCCCATCGGGCCGTGCCCGCCGTGGCGAAACCTTCACCGAACTCGCCGCGGTCTTTACTGGCCCCAGCGGTGACGATCGCTTCTTGCTGACCAGCGGCGCGCCCATTCGGGATGAACACCATGCCATTCAGGGGGCGGTGGTCGTCTTCCAAGACGTGACCCAACTGTACCACTTGCAGCGCGAAGCCAACGATCAGCGCAAACTGGCCGAGGCCATCATTGAGTCGACCCCCTTTGGCTTGGCCGTCTTTGCCCCAACAGATGATTTCCGCTGTCTGCGCCACAACCTGCCCTTCTTGCAGTTAGTGGGGACCGACTTGCGCGCGCGCGGCACCATCACCGATGTCCCCCTAGATGATCTCTTTGACCCCGATTCCGCCGCGCGGACGCGGGCGGTCTTTGAGGATGTGCGTGCCACGGGCAAGCCGTTCTTTCTGGCGGAATATCCCGCTGTGCTGTCGCCCGACCCCGAGCCGCGCTGGTACGAATGGAGCCTGACCCCCCTGCATGATAGCGTGGGGACGCTGACGGGGTTGATGGTCGCGGCGGTCGAGATCACCGAGCTCGTGCGGGCGCGCGAGGCCAAAGAGCGCGAGGCCGCCCGTCTCCATTCGGTGCTAGAGGTGCTGCCCACGGGCGTCTCGATCGCGGACGGCAACGGCCAGGTCGAAGACGTGAACGCGGCATTCCTGCGCCTGTGGGGCTCTGCCGCCCCGAAAAGTGCCAGCGTCGCGGAATACGCGCAATACCAGGCGTGGTGGCCCGATGGTCGCCCCGTCCTGCCCGAGGAATGGGGGATGTCGGTCGCGCTACGCACGGGCGAAGCGGTGCTGGACCAAGAGGTCGAGATCCTATCATTCGACGGCGTGCGCAAACGGGTGCTCAACTCCGCCGCGCCCATCCGCGACCGCGCGACCGGGGCCATCATCGGCGGCACGGTCGCCATCCGCGACATCACCGCGCTCAAAAAACTTGAGCAACGCACCGAGGCCAGCCTCAACGCCCTGCTGCGCATGACCCAGCAAGCCGTCATCCCAGGCGAAGACATCTTCGCCGTGGCGCATGGCATCGCCCAGGTCACGCGCGAGGTCTTGGGTTGCCAGCGCGTGGGCGTCGTCGCCATCGACGCGGTCAGCGGCGAACAAAAGGGGCTGGCGGTGGTCGGCCTCAATGCCAGCGAAGAGGCGCACTGGTGGCACCTACAAGCGGTGGCCCCGCGCTTCGGTGAGGGTGCCGACCCCGCCCTGCTGGCGCGCTTCGTGACGGGCGAGCCACTGGTGCTCGACATGACGCAGCCCCCCAACGACGCCGCGCCAAATGACTTTGGCATCACCATCGCGATGTTCGTGCCGTTGCTGCTCGATGGCAAGGTGACGGGGATGCTCTCGTTTGATTACGCGGGCAGCCACCACGACTTCACCGAGCAAGATTTCGCGCTGGCACGTGGCGTAGCGGACCTGGCGGTGCTGGTGCTAGAACGCGAACGGTTGCAGCATGCCCATGCCCAGGCCCAGGCCCACGCCTTCGCGCTGGAAGTCACCAACGCGCGCATGAACACCTTCCTCGGCATCGCCAGCCATGAACTGCGCACGCCCATCACCAGCGTCAAAACCAGCGTCCAGATGACCAAACGCGGGCTACAGCGGGTGCAAGCTGACGCGACCTTCGCCTCCTTTACCCAACAAGCACCACGCATGCTGGATCTCATGCGTGTGGCGGACCGCGAGATCGACAAGCTGAACCGCTTCATCGGGGACCTGCTGGATGTGACGCACATCCAATCGGGCACCATCGAGATCACCCCGGTCCCAACGGACCTCACGGAGATCGTGCGCGAGGTCGCTCGTACCCAAGAGCCGCAGTGGCCGCAGCGCATGGTACGCGTCAGTCTGCCCGCAGGACCCGTCCCAGTGTTGGGCGATGTCGACCGCGTGGGGCAGGTCGTAACAAATCTGCTGACTAATGCCCTCAAATACGCTCCTGCCGACCGTCCCATCGACGTGCGGCTGGACGTGCACGGGCAGCGTGCGCGGGTCGAGGTCGCCGACCGAGGACCGGGCCTCACCGCGCAGCAGCAAGCCGACCTCTTTCAGGCATTTGGCCGCATCGAAGCGATCTTGCCGCTGAACAGTTCGAGTGTCGGCCTGGGGTTGGGCCTTTTCATCTGCAAGACCATCATCGAGATGCTCGGGGGGCGCATCGGCGTCGCCAGCGAACCAGGGAACGGCTCGACCTTCTGGTTCGAGCTACCCTTGTTCCCGCAAGTTTCATGACTATGGAGCGCGTCGGCGAGGGAACCCATGCATGAACGCATGAAGCACCTGAGCGCGCGGGGCCAGCAGGCGTGTGAGTGCGCGGGGCATCCGGGTTGAGGGAGCGTGGCAGCAGGTAGCGAACACCGTCGGGGGCGAAAACCCCTGGCGCTGCTTGCCACCTGCTCACCACTCGTGACTAGACCGCGCCCCTGATGTACGCTCTGGCGGGGGTCGACCTGCTGGCTTTTTTTGTTGCCCTACGGCGTGGCGACTGGCGTGGGCGTCGGGGTGGCCTCTTCTTCCACGTCATCATCGCCGCCCAGACGATAGGGGACGCTGGCGGTGACGATATGGGGCCGATTCAGCAGCTTGAGCTTTAGCCACAGGACCGTTTGGTTGTGCAGCAGCGGCTCCCAGAAGTGGCGGGCGACGAACTCGGGCAGCACCACGGTGATGAAGTCGTCGGGGTGTTGCTCTTCCAATTCATCGATGAAGTTGATGATGGGGCGCGTCAACTCACGATACGCGGAATCCACCACGATCAGCTTAGGGCCAGCAATGGTGCCCACCAATTTGTCGCTGACCGTCCAGTCTTGCACCTCGTCGCCGAAATCTTCGACCGGGGTGCTGGAGCGAAAGAGCCGTTCGTTGCGCAGCAGCGTCTCCCATTCAGCTTTGATGCTGGTGGTGTCCTCGGGCGAGAGCGAGACGTGCAGCACCACCACATATCGGCTTAGCGAGCGTGCGTAATAGAGGCCCCGTAGCGCCAGATTGTCGAGGCGCGCGATGGGTACGACGACCAGATGGCGACGGGTCGAGCTGCGGCGCGGCACCGGGACGTGTAAGATCGCTTCCTTCGTGAGTTGATAGTGGTGATGCACGCCCTTGAAGGCGGCGAACATCAGCGGGATCAAGATCACGACGACCCACGCCCCACGGTCGAACTTCGACACGGCGATGATGATGGTGACGGTCAGGGTCGTGAAGGAGCCGATCAGATTGATGACGAATTTGTGCCGCCATCCCTCTGGTCGGCGCGTCCACCAGCGCCGCACCATGCCCGACTGCGACATGGTGAAGGCGACGAAGACCCCGAGCGCATAGAGGTTGATGAGCGCCTCGGTGTTGCCGCCAAAGACGATGAGCAGGATGATGGACAACACGCCCAGCACCAAGATGCCCGTGCTATACACCAGCCGGTCGCCCTGCATGCTGAAAAAGTGTGGCAGATATTCGTCGCGCGCCAGGAACATCGACAAGCGCGGGAAATCCGCGAAGGAGGTGTTCGCGGCCAGCACCAAGATGAGCGTCGTCGCCAACTGGAAGATCAAGGGAAACCAGCCGAGGCTACGGTGAAAAAAGAGTTCCGCCATCTGATAGGTCAAGGTCGGTTCGCCATTCAACTGCGGCGAGATGCCAAAGCGCCAAGCGAGAAAGGTCGTCCCACCATACATCACACCCAGCAAGATCGCCATGATCAGCAGCGTCTTCGCGGCATTGGTTGACTGGGGCTTGCGAAAGATGGGCACGCCATCTGATATCGCCTCGGTGCCCGTCATGGCCGAGCAGCCTGACGAAAACGCCGTCAAGATCAAAAACGCCGACAGATGCCCCGTGGGCAGGATGTTGGTCGCTGCTGGTGGCACCGCGTGCAACAGCCCACCGTTAAAGATCGCCCGTCCCACACCAATGAGGATCATGAATAAAAAGCTGCCGACAAAGAGATAGGTCGGCGCGGCGAAGATGCTGCCCGACTCGCTAACCCCGCGCATATTGACGAACATCAAAAACAAAATCAGGCCAACGCCGATCACGACCTTAAAGTGCGATAACTCGGGGAAGGGGGCCACCAGGGCCAGCACCCCCGCCGATACCGATACGCTGACCGTCAAGATATAGTCGATCATCAGCGCCGACGCGGCGATCAGGCCAAAATTGACATTCAGGTTATCTTTCGCGACGATATACGAGCCGCCGCCCTTGGGGTAGGTAAAAATGGTTTGTCGATACGAAAAGGCGACGACCGACAGCAGCAGCACGACGGTGAGGCCGATCAACAGGTTGTGGGACGCCTCCGTCACGCCCGCCGTCACCAGCACAGCCAGCGATGCCTCGGTGCCATACGCCACTGAGGACAACGCATCGCTCGACAGCACCGCCAACGCCTTGAAGACGCCGATGTGCTCTTTCTCGAACTCGGCGCTGGCGATGGGTTTGCCAAAGATCAGTTGCCGCATCCGGCGGCTAAAGGAGCGGCCATCTTCGATGGTGTCGGATTGAATGACGGGCGTCTCGACGGGGGGTGTGGTGTCGGTCGCGTTCTGGCGCTGAAAACGGCGACGATAATAGCGGTGTGGCAATGCCAGGCCACGCACCTCTTCTTGGTCGACATCAGGGGAGGTCGTCCGTACCTCTTCTTCGCTGACCTCTAGAAAGACGGTCGAATCGGGGGGCGGTTGTGCCGCCCCATTCGTCGCGGCGCGACCATTGGTGAGGGGTCCTCGTTTGCCTGCGCTGCCCTGACCGTTCGGGGCGGGCTGCTGTCCGTTGCCATTGGGTTCCGGTGCGTCGTGTACCACGGCGAATTCGCCGACCTGTGCGGTGTCTTGAGAAGATGTATCAGGTGAGGGTTCTTCACCCTGCTCAGTTGCGGAAGCCATCGAAATGCCTTAACCCCTAGGGTTTCTCTCATCACCACTCTGCCGTCTTGGTCAGGTAGAGTTGGATGTTGGTTGTTCGGCAGACACGCAGAAAAGACAAAGCAGTGCCCAATCAGCGAAGGGGCGTGCATTGTCCGGGCATCGTCGTCACGAAACGCGCAACCATCTGCCACCTAAACTATACCATATCGCGGCATCCATTACTAGATGCCCTTTCCCATCGCTGCGAAAGGGCATGCATCTGGGGGCACCGCTCGCCTAGTGCTCGTGCCCGGCGGCCTCGATGGCCGTGCGGATCTCTTGGGCCTGGCGTTCGGCTTCCGCCGCTTCGTCGAGGCGACCGCTGGCGCGCAGGGCCTCGGCCAGCGTCTCATACGCGACGTCCATATCCGGCGCGATGCTCAGGGCCATCTCGGCCATCTCGATGGCGTTGTCGGCATCCCCGACGCGCAGGTACGTGTCCGCGAGATCGTTATAGGTGTCGGCGTTGAGCGGGTCGTTTTCCAGCGAGGCGATGTAGGCGTCGATGGCCTCGTCGTGGCGGCCCAGGGCGTCCAGCGCCGTCGCCTTTTGGTACAGCCCCATCGCCTCCTCGGGGGATTCGGCCAGCAGCGTGTCGGCGACTTGCAGTGCCTCTTCCGATTTGCCGGCGGCGTTCAGCGTCTCGGCCAGGCCCACATAGGCGTCGGTCTTCAGTTCGGCGTTGCCACCGGGGAACTTCGCGTCGGCGAGGTTGCGATAGAGTGTCGCTGCCTCGTCATATTGCCCCAGCTCCAAAAGCGCCTCAGCTAGGTTGAAGCGCGGAGAGGGCGATTCGGGGTCCAGTTCCATCGCCTTGCGATAGGCGACGGCGGCATCCTCGGGCAAGCCTTGGTCCATGCGCCAACTGCCCAGGTGCTCCCAGGCGTCCACATCGTCGGGGTCGATCTCGGTCACTTTTTGCCAGGCCGCGACGACTTGGTCGATGTCGCCAACCGATTCCTGCACCAGCGCCATCGTCTCATAGACGGCGGGGTCCTCGGGGAAGAGTTGCATCATCTGCTCGGTCTTGGTCTGGGCGTCGCTGTAACGCCGCGCCTCTAGGTACGCGCCGATGACCTCGGCATAGCGGTCGGGGTCGCTGGGGTCGGCGTCCAGGTGATGTTCCAGTTCGCCAATGCGCTGCGCCTGCACGTTGACGCGTTCGCGCACATCGCGCAGGTTATCCTGCGCCAGCGTGTTGGCGGGGTTCAGGATCTCGGCCTGGCGATATGCCTGGATGGCGTCCTCATAGAAGCCGATCTCGCGGCAGATGTCGCCCAGCGCGACGAAGAGTTCATCGTTGCCGGGGTCCAGCTCGATGGCGCGCTGGAAGGTTTCGAGCGATTCTTCGTCTAGCCCCAGTTCGCCGTAGAGGTGGCCCAGGTTGATGTACGCCTCGATCAAGGTCGGGTCAAGCTGGATCGCGCGCAGATACGTCGCGACCGCGCCCTCGAGGTCGCCCAGGTTTTGCTGCGCCAGTGCCAGATTGTAGCGGGCGCGGGCATTGGTGGGGTCCGCCTCGATGGCGGTCTCGAAGGCTTCAGCGGCGGATTCATAGTCGCCATCCTGCGCGGCCTGGTAGCCTTGATCCAACAAGGCCTG
>JBBQSR010000037.1:0-13438 GCA_038234855.1 Ktedonobacterales bacterium
AAAGCGCACAATCGCTTCGCGCTACCGGCACCATCTGTGCATCGTCTCTTGTTGGCGATCATGCCCAGATATCGTTGGAATTTCATGAGAAAGGACCCTCGTGTGCAACATTCACCTTTTGCGCCGCGCACGCTCATCCTCGCCCTGGTGGGCATCTTCGCGCTGGCAGGTTGCCAGTCGCTGACCTCGCCCGGCAGCACGGCCAAGGGCACCCCCACCGTCACGAGCACGGGCACCCCCGTCACGCTGACGCCGACCCCCGGCAGTGACACGGGCGGCTTGCCCCTGACCTCGCTACTCGTCGCCGACACGGCCAGCGCCACCGCGCCGCTGCTGATCGAGAATCTGAACCCCACCAGCGGGCGACGAGTGCAGGTCGCCACCATCCCCGCTGCGCTGGCGGCCAAGGCGCGGGCACAGGCCATCTCGCCCAACGGCCAACTGGTCGCCTATACCACGACCGACGCCGGGGGGACGAACGCGCTGTACGTCACCGATATCGGCGCGCTCGGGACGCCGCAGTTGGTCGCCCAAAGCACGACGGCCTTTGGCAACGCCATCTGGCAGCACGACAACACGCATCTGGCGGTGACGAGTGGCCGTCAACTGCTGATCTATAGCAAGACGGGGCAGGCCGCGCCCTCGGTGGCCTTTCCCTCGACCACCGCGCTGGTCGGTTTCACGCCGGACGACCAGTCGATCTTCTTCGTCGCGGCGGGCGACGCCCCTAGCCTGGCGGCGGGCGCGCTCTATCGGTTGCCGCTAGCCGACCCGACGCATCCGGTGCAGGTGACGCCGCGCGAGAACGGGTCGCATTTCGTGCTGAGCCATGATGGGCAGACGGCCTATTTCGACAACACCGCCACCTCGGGTACGGCGGGCATCTTCCGCGTAGGCACCCAGACGGCGAATGGCACCCCGCAGAGCGTCATCGCCGGGGCCAGCAACTATCCGCTCGGCTTCAACGCGGCGGGGGATCTGCTCTTCGCCGCCGCCCAGACGACGAATCCCGCGCTGAAAGCCGCCACGGCGACGGGCACCGTCACCACGGTGATCGCCAAGCTGGTGAGCGACCCCGCCCTGGTGCGCTACCCCGTCGCGCAGATCGCCCTCGCGGCGGATGGCACGGGCATCGCGGTGGTGACGCCGCTGGGGACGAGCGGCAGCCAGGTCTTCGTCACCGACATCACGACCAGCGGCGCGACCCCAAAGGTGGCCCTGTCGCTCCCCGGCGCGCCACGGCTGGATCTGGTGGGCTGGGACGTGGTGCAGGTCGCGGCGGGCAGCTAGCCGCGACGGACGGGCATCAGGCGTATGGCCGCGCGTTGGGCACGGCCATACGCCCCCCGGCTACAGCGGTCGTCCCATGGGCAGCCGTTGGGGCCGGGCGCGGGCGTGGCCGGGGCGTACCCCAGGGCACGCAGCATGGCCGCCAGGGTGCTGAGCGGCAGCCCCATCACATTCGGCGCGCAACCCCGGATGGCCGCCACGGGCTGAAAGTCGGGATGCTGGATGGCGTATGACCCCGCCTTGTCGAAGGGGTCACCACTGGCGATGTAGCGGGCGATCTCGTCGTCGCTGTACTCGCGCATCATCACGTGCGTGGTGACGGCACGCGCCAACGGCTCGGCGCGGTCGGGGGCGTGCACCACCAAGCCGGTGCGCACCTGATGCTCGCGCCCGCGCAACCGCCGCAGTGTCGCCCACGCCTCCGCCGCGTCGCGCGGCTTGCCCAGCACATCGCCCCCCAGCAGCACCGTGGTATCCGCCGCGATGACGGTGGCGGCGGGGTCAGCGACACGGCCCGCCGCCGCCTTGTGGCGCGCCAGATGCAGCGCCAGGTGCACCGCCGCCCCCTTGAATGCAACCTCTAGCCCCTCTTCATCGACGGACGCGGGGCGCACGGTGAAGGGCAAACCCAACCGCGCCAGCAGTTCACGCCGTCGGGGCGACGTGGAGGCCAGCACCAAATCTGCCATATCGCCTCATTCTCTCCATTTGCTTACGGTCCGCATGAGCCGATTTCGTTATAGCACACCGCTCCCCTGGGGATGCCCACATTTCGCACCAATCGTGTTGCGCGCGTCACACCTGCCGCGCAAGCTGAGGAAAATCGCCAGCGCGCGCGATCGATACCTAGCATATTGCCCAAAATTGGCCCCATTCACGCTTGACAGATTCCCTAAACTGATCTATGCTCAGGGTGATACTCTCATGAAGAGGAGCGATGCCAGTGCGGGTACACGGAGTCTTTCGCGGCTCCCCTGGCCCGATGCACACGAACAACCCACTCGCTCTCGTTTGTTTAGATGGCCGCTCGCTGACACCACAGATGGGAGCAACGGCCCACGATGTTCCCCGACGTATAGCAATCGGCGCGATCCCTGCTGAGATGCTCCCAGAATCCTCTCCGGTGAGCACCCACCCCATCTGATTACCAGCAGCGACCGCTTTCCCCCAACCGTTCGGCAAGGACGTACCATCCCGCCACCGCCGCACCAGAGGAAAATGGAGGTCACGCACCCAGCGGCGGTCACAGCACAATCGCCCCCGAGCAGCGGCTCGGCGCATACATCCTGGCCCCCAGGATGCCCCCAGTGGAGGTAGGCATATGGATCTGGTGAAACGGCTCGAAGAGTTCCGCGAGCGCGAGCGCAGCCTCAAATGGGAAGGCACCTTCGCGCAGTATTTCGAGATCGCCCGCGCGAACCCGCTGGTGACGCAACTCTCGCACGAGCGCATCTATAACATGATCCTCGCGGCGGGCACCCAGGCGACGCCGCAGGGCGAAGTACACTATGACTTCTTTGACGGCGAGATCTTTGGGCTGGACCACCCCATCCAGCAACTGATGGAGTACTTCCACTCCGCCGCCCAGCGCCTAGAGGTGCGCAAGCGCATCTTGCTGCTGATGGGTCCAGTCGGCGGCGGTAAGTCGACCATCGTCTCGCTGCTGAAAAAAGGGATCGAGCAATATTCGCGCACCGCCCAGGGGGCCGTGTACGCCATCCGTGACTGCCCCATGCACGAAGAGCCGCTGCACCTCATCCCGCAGGATCTGCGTGCCGACCTGGAGCGCGAATATGGCATCTACATCGAGGGCGACCTCTGCCCCCAGTGCCGTTACGCCCTCGAACACACCTACGATAACAAGATCGAGGACATCCCCGTCACGCGCATCGTCATGAGCGAAAAGCACCGCATGGGCATCGGGACGTTCACCCCCAGCGATCCCAAGAGCCAGGACGTCGCGGAGCTGACCGGCGGCATCGACCTCTCGACCATCGGCGAGGTCGGCAGCGAGAGCGACCCGCGCGCCTATCGCTTCGACGGCGAACTCAACATCGCCAACCGTGGCATGATCGAGATGGTCGAAATGCTGAAGGTCGATGAGCGGTTCCTCTACGTCTTGCTGACGCTCTCGCAAGAGCAAAACATCAAGACGGGCCGCTTCTCGATGATCTATGCCGATGAGGTGGTCGTCAGCCACACCAACGAGAGCGAGTTCCAGGCCTTCGTCGGCAACCGCAAGTCCGAGGCCCTGCAAGACCGCATCATCTTGGTGAAGGTGCCGTACAACCTGCGCGTCAGCGAAGAGGTCAAGATCTACGAGAAGCTGCTGGGCCAGAGCGCGCTGCAAGGCGTGCACATCGCGCCGCATACGCTGCGCATCGCCAGCATCTTCGCCGTGCTCACCCGCCTCGAAGAGTCGCGCAAGGCTGGCATGAGCCGCATGAAGAAGATGAAGCTCTACGACGGCGAAGACCTGGAAGACTTCAAGACCAAGGATGTGCGCGAACTGCAAGAAGAGGCGCAGCGCGAGGGCATGGATGGCATCTCGCCGCGCTACATCATCAATCGCCTGTCGTCGGCGCTGGTGCGCGAGGGCGTCACCTGCATCAACGCCATCGACGCGCTGCGGGCGCTGCGCAGCGGGCTCGACCAGCACACCGGCATCACCCGCGACCAGCGCGAGCAATTCCTGGAATTCATCAGCGATGCCCGCAAAGAGTACGACCAGATGGTGACGAAAGAGGTGCAGCGCGCCTTCGTTTACAGCTACGAGGAAAGCGCCCGCTCGCTGCTGAACAACTATCTCGATAACGTCGAAGCCTTTTGCAACAAGACAAAGGTCCGCGACCCCATCACCGACGAGGACATGGAGCCAGATGAGCGGCTGATGCGCTCCATCGAAGAGCAGATCGGCGTGTCGCAAAACGCGGCCAAAGCCTTCCGCGAAGAGATCCTCATCCGCATCTCATCGCTGGCACGGCGCGGCCAGACCTTCGACTATAACAGCCACGAGCGGCTGAAAGAGGCCATCGAAAAGAAGCTCTTCGCCGACATGCGCGACGTGGTGAAGATCACCACCTCGGCCCGCGCGCCGGACCCCGAGCAACTGAAGCGCACCAACGAGGTCGTCAACCGGCTGATCACCAGCCACGGTTACTGCCCCGTCTGCGCCAACGAACTGCTGCGCTACGCGGGCAGCCTGCTGAGCCGCTAGGGAACGCTGCTGCGAACACGAAGGCCACGAAAATCCGCGAAGGACACGAAAACGCTCATTGAGGGTCTTTCATCTTTCAGGATGTTCGTGGCTCAATGTCAAAGAGAAGGGATGGCAGCGATGGCGAGCAACGATAGCGCGTTCAAGTTGCTGGTGCAATATCAGCCCCAGCAATACGTGGATCGCTTCTTTCCCTTCCCTGGCGCGGTCTACGCGGGGATGCTCCCCACTGAGCTAGCGCGCGAGCCATTACGGGCAGATGTGCTGCTGCGCGTGCGCTACCCCGCCGAGGGTGGGCGCTATTATGGGCTCCATTTCGAGGCCCAGACGAAGGCCGATAAATACATCGAGCGTCGCCTCTGCACCTACAATCTGCTAGCCGAAGAACAGTACGACGATCTGATGATGCTCTCGACCGTCGTCTATCTCGAAAAGTGCCCGACACCGACGCCACCCTGGCAACGCTTCGGTCCAGATGGCAAGGTGATGCACCAATTCGACTTCACCGTCGTCAAGCTGTGGGAGATCCCCGTCGCCGATTGGTTGGCCGCCGGGCAGGTCGGGCTACTGCCACTGGTGCCCTTCCTGAAAGGCGCGACCGTCGCAGATTTGGATCACGTGAGCGAGGCATTGCTGACCATTCCTGATCAGTTGCAGCGTGCAAACAGCATCTACTACACCATCTCATTCGCCGAACGCACCTTCACGCCCGCCGTAGTCAACGATTTTCTGAGGAGAAACAAAATGATCGATGCACTTATCAAAGACTCTCCCTTTTACTCAGAGATTATCGAAACAGGTGAATTACGGAACGCAAGAACGATGGTGCTACGATTTGTTAAAAGACGGTTTCCGGAGTTAGTAGTTGAGGCGGAGAAGCACCTAGCCATTATCACAGACGTTGCCACCCTTGAAGCGATGATCGATGTCATCCCTTACGTGACGGATGAGGCGGCGGCGCGGGCGGCGCTGGGTCTGTAGAAGGAGGCCACCACCATGTCGGTTCAACGACAAGATTGGTCCTTGCATCGCAAGGGCACCATCGACCAGCAGCGCCACAAAGAAAAGGTGCGCGAGGCGATCAAGAAGAACCTGTCGGATATCGTCAGCGAAGAAAACATCATCATGTCGGATGGCAAGAAACAGATCAAGGTGCCCATCCGTTCGCTGGAACAATATCGCTTCCGCTATGACACGGGGCGGCAGACGCACTCGGGCCAGGGCGGCGGCAAGAGCAAGGTCGGTGATGTCCTGGCCAAGGACCCCAGCGACCAGCAGGGCCAGGGGTCCGGCAAGGGCAAGGGCGACGCGGGCGAAGCCCCCGGCGAGGAATATTACGAGGCCGAGGTGTCGGTGGATGAACTCGCCGCGCTGATCTTCGAGGACTTGGGGCTGCCCAACCTAGAAGAGAAGCGCAAGGCCGAGGTCGAGGTCGAGACGGTACGCTTCACCGACATCCGCAAAAAAGGCCCGATGGGCAACCTGGACAAAAAGCGCACCATCCTCGAAAATCTCAAGCGCAACGCCGCCCAGGGCGACCCATCGTTCCACGACATCCAGACCGACGACCTGCGCTTCAAGACCTGGGAAACCACCGTCCGCTACGAATCCAACGCCGTCGTGCTGGCGATGATGGACGTCAGCGGGAGCATGGGGGACTTCGAGAAGTACATCGCGCGCAGCTTCTACTTCTGGATGGTGCGCTTCCTGCGGACGAAGTATACCAACGTCCAGATCGTCTTCATCAGCCACCACACCGAGGCCAAAGAGGTGACGGAGGACGAATTCTTTCATCGCGGCGAGAGCGGCGGTACCCAGGTGTCGTCGGCCTACGAGCTGGCACTGGAGATCATCAAGGAACGCTATAACCCCGCCGACTGGAACATCTATCCCTTCCACTTCTCGGACGGCGACAACCTGCCGTGGGATAATGACCGCTGCGTGCAGTTGGTCGAGGAACTAATGCGTCAGTGCAACATCTTTGGCTACGGCGAGATCCGCGAGGCGCACTACCGCTCGCCCTCTACCCTGATGTCGGCCTTCAGCAAGATCACGGATAAAAAGTTCACCGCCGTCACCATCGGCGACCGGCGCGAGGTCTACCCCGCCCTGCGCAAGTTTTTCAGCACGCGCGGCGACGCCGTGCCGGATGCGCCTTAAGAGAGGAGGCTTCCCCATGGCCGATAAAGACATTGACCAGCTTGAAAGCAACATCGCCCGCGCATGGGATCTGGCCATCGCGATGGGGCTGGACCCCTTCCCCGTCAATTTCGAGATCGTCCCGCCGTCGATCATGTACGAATTCGGCTCCTATGGCTTGCCGGGGCGCTTCAGCCACTGGACGCGCGGCAAGGCGTACTATCGCATGAAGATGTCGTATGACTTTGGCCTCAGCAAGATCTACGAGTTGGTCATCAATAGCAATCCCTCGTGGGCCTTCCTGCTGGAAAACAACAGCGTGCTCGAAAACACCTTCGTTGCGGCGCACGTCTTTGGCCACACCGACTTCTTCAAGCACAACGCCTACTTCGCCCACACCGCGCGCAACATGGTGGACCGCGCCAGCGCCAGCGCCGAGCGCATCCACAAGTACGAGTTCGAGCATGGCCGCATCGAGGTCGAACGCTTCCTCGACGCCGTGCTGGCCATCGAAGAGCATGTCGACTACTTCACCCACATCAAGCCCGCCGCGCCCGACGCCGAGCTAGCGAAGCCCATCGAGACGCCCTATGATGACATCTGGCTGCTGGACCGCGAGGCGCGCGAACGGCAAGCGCAAGAGCGCCGCCCCGCCAACCGCAAGTTCCCCAAGGAGCCGACCAAGGACATCTTGCTTTTCCTGGCCGAGCACGCCTCGGGCCTAGAGCCGTGGCAGCGCGACATCTTGCTGACCGTCCGCGAAGAGATGCTCTACTTCGTCCCCCAGATGCAAACCAAGGTCATGAATGAGGGTTGGGCTTCGCTGGCCCACAGCCGCATCATGCGTGAAATGGACCTGGACAGCGAGGACTATATGCAGTTCGCCACGCTGCACACCGGGGTGCTATCACCCAATAAGTATTCGCTGAATCCCTACTACCTGGGGTATACGATTTGGCAAGATATTGAGCGACGATGGGATAACCCATCGGAGGAAGAAATCGCGCAAGGCCGACAGCGGGGTCAGGGAAAAGCCAAAATCCATGAGGTGCGCGAAACCGACAATGATGTGTCGTTCCTGCGCAACTACCTGACCGAGGAACTGGTCAAGGAACTGGACCTGTACCTCTATCGCAAAGAGGGCGATGAGTGGGTCATCGTCGAGAAAGACTGGCACAAGGTGCGCGATGGCATCGTCGCCGACCGCACCAACTTTGGCTATCCGTACCTGGTCGTGGATGATGGCGACTATCACCGCAACTCGGAACTCTACATCAAGCACCTCTTCGAGGGGCAAGAGATGGACCTGTCTTACGCAGAAAAGACGCTCACCTATCTCTACCAGATCTGGGGGCGTCCGGTACACCTGGAAACCGTCTTTGACGAGCGGCGCGTGCTGCTCACATTTGACGGCACCCAAAACACGCGCAAGCTCCTCGAAGAGGATGAGGAAGCCTGACGCGAAACAACGTGAAGCGGGGCCGGAAGCTGCATGCAACTTCCGGCCCCGCTTTGTCTTGGCGGAAAAGACTACTTCTTGATCGCTTCGCCTTCGATGCTGATCTTGATCTCGTCGCTGACCATAAAGCCACCGGCTTCCAGCGCCACATTCCAGTTCAACCCAAAATCTTTGCGGCTGATCTTCGTCGTGGCCGAAAAACCGGCAACGTGCGCGCCGTAGGGCGTGGTGCCTTCGCCGTTCAGCTCGGTATCCAGTTCGACCTGCTTGGTGACACCATGGATGGTCAGGTCGCCGACCACGTTCAGATGGGTCGCATCTTGCGCCACGACGCGCGTGCTCTTGAAGGTGATGGTCGGGTAGGTGGCGACATCAAAGAAATCGGGGGACTTCAGGTGGCCGTCGCGGCGCTCATCACGCGTGTCGACGGTGGCGACATCGATGGTGACATCCACCGAACCCTTGGTGTGGTCGGCCATATCCGTGACGATGGTGCCCTTCACATCCGAGAAGCGGCCCTTGACCGTCGAAACCATCATATGCTTGACCGAAAACTCGACCGAGGTGTGCGAAGCGTCGAGTTCCCAAGTGGTTTGGCCCGTCGTTACTGGCGAAGTCATGAAAAAAGTCTCCTCTGTACTGTTGGGTGATTAGGTTTGGTAAGCGGATGCGCGTTGCACCTGCGACATCTAGAGTTTAGCTCTATACATCGAAAAAGTCAAGATGCCGCGAAAAACTTTCGAAACTGAAGTATTCAGGCGAGCTGCCAGCATGCACGGCCAACCTGCTAGCCACGCGCGCGCCGGGGGTGATACACTGCTAGAGACGATCGAGGGCAACACACAAGGGGGGAGCCATGGCTGAAAGCGACAGTGCCTTCAAGATGCTCTTCCAAATGGCACCGCAAGACTACGTGGCGCGCTTCAAGCCTGGCGCGGAGTTCGTGCGCCTGGAAACCATCGAGTTGCCGCGCGATCCCTTGCGCGCCGATGCCCTGACGCGCATCCGCTACCCTGCCCTGCGCAAAGAATTCATCCATCACATCGAAACGCAGTTGGGCGCGGATGACCAGATGGCACAAAGGATGTGCCAATATGCCATCGCGGTGTACTTGCGCGAAGGCATCGAGGTGCTTTCCACCCTCATCTATCTGGAACGCTGTGCCACGCCCACTTCGCCGTGGATCATGCAAGGCCCCGACGGCGCGCAACTGACCTTCCACTTCCAGATCGTGCGGCTGTGGGAAGAATCGGTGGATGACTGGCTCGGCTCGCACCTGACGGGCATCATCCCCTTTGTGCCGCTGCTCAAAGACGCCACGGTCGAGGTCATCGAACCCGCCGTGCGCCAGCTCGCTGCCATCCCGAATCCGGGCCAGCGCGGCAACGCGATCAACTATCTGCTCTTCTTCGCGTCGCGGGCATTCGATGATGCCCTGCTCGAACACTACCTGGAGGACCACCATATGCTCGAAGAACAATATATCGTCGAATCACCCTGGTACCAATACATCCTCCGCAAAGGCACGCAACGCGGCGTCACACAAGGAGTGGAACAAGGGATCGAGCGCGGCAAAGAACAAGGCAAGGCTGAAGGCTATCACCTTGCCATCCTCGCGCTCGTCGCACGACGTTTCCCCGCGCTCGAAGCGGCGGTGCGCGAGCAGATCCAAAGCATCGAGGATGCCGCGGAACTCGACCGCATCGTCGTCCTGGCGGGCACCGCGTCGGACGAAGCCGCCTTTCGCCAGGGCTTCCCCCTGGCCCCCACGCAACCATAACCGAGAACGAGAAAGATGAGATCGATGGAGACACCGGCGTATCCATTCGTACAGGTCGAGGTAACGGGCAGTGTCGCCACCATCACCCTCGACCGACCTGAGATCCACAACGCCTTTGACGCGACGTTGATCGCTTCGCTCACGGCGGCCTTCCGCGCGGTGGGGGCGCGTGACGGGCTGCGCGCGGTGGTGCTGCGCGGCGCGGGGACGAGCTTCTGCGCGGGGGCGGACCTCACCTGGATGCGCGCCAGCCTGGGGTGGTCGCGCGACGAAAACATCACCGATGCCACGAAACTGGCCGACCTCTTCGACACGGTGAATGGCTGCCCACTACCCGTCGTCGCGCGGGTGCAGGGCGCGGCGCTGGGTGGCGGCGCGGGCCTCGTCGCCTGTTGCGATCTGGTCATCGCAGCAGAGGGCACGCGCTTTGGCTTCACCGAGGTGAAGCTGGGGTTGGCCCCCGCCACCATCGCGCCCTATGTCGTCGCCAAGATCGGCGCGTCGCAGGCGCGGGCACTCTTCGTCACGGGCGAGCGGTTCGACGCCGCGCGTGCCCAGGCCATCGGCCTCGTCCACACGGTCGTCCCCGCCGACCAGCTTGATGACGCGGTAGAGGCCGCCCTGCGCCACCTGCGCGCCAACGGTCCCCGCGCCCTGCGTGCGGCGAAGGATCTGGCACGGCGCGTCGCCAGCATGCCCCCAGATGAGGCACGCCGCTTCACCGTCGCGATGATTGCTGACCTGCGCGTGGGGGATGAGGCGCAAGAGGGCCTACAGGCTTTCCTGGCGAAGCGCCGCGCGACCTGGGCGGAGGACGCCTGATGCCATATTTCACCAAGGTGCTGGTCGCCAACCGGGGCGAGATCGCCATCCGTGTGATGCGCACCTGCCGCGAACTGGGCATCCGCACCGTCGCGGTCTATTCGGCGGCGGATCGTTTCGCCATGCACGCCCGCGCAGCGGATGAGGCGGTCGCCATCGGTCCCGCGCCCGCCAGCGCCAGCTATCTCAGCATCCCGGCCATCATCGCGGCGGCACGGGCGACGGGGGCAACGGCCATTCACCCTGGCTATGGCTTCCTCTCGGAAAACGCGGATTTCGCCGAGGCATGCGCGACGGCAGGCATCGTCTTCATCGGCCCTAGCCCCGCCGCGATTCGCCTGATGGGGTCCAAGATCGCGGCGAAGGCGGCGGTCGCGGCGGCGGAGGTGCCGACCATCCCTGGCTACGCGGGCGACGACCAATCCCCAGCGCGGTTGCTGCGCGAGGCGAAACGAATCGGCTTCCCCGTGATGATCAAGGCGGCGGCGGGCGGCGGTGGCAAGGGCATGCGCGCGGTGACGCGCGCGGATGATTTCGCCGATGCACTGGCGGCAGCCCAACGCGAGGCGCTGGCATCCTTCGCTGATGCGGCGGTCTTTCTCGAAAAGCTGGTGGTGCGCCCACGCCACATCGAATTCCAGATCCTCGCGGATGCCCACGGCCACACCCTGCATTTCGGTGAGCGGGAATGTTCGATCCAGCGGCGACACCAAAAGATCATCGAGGAAGCGCCCTCGGTCGCGCTGACGCCGGACCTGCGCGCAGCCATGGGCGATGCCGCCGTGCGCGCCGCCGCCGCCGCCCAGTACACCAACGCGGGCACCGTCGAGTTCATGTTAGACCAAAGCGGCGACTACTATTTCCTAGAGATGAACACGCGGTTGCAGGTCGAGCACCCCGTCACCGAGCAGGTGATGGGACGCGATCTGGTGCAATGGCAGCTCGCCATCGCCGCCGGGGAGCCGCTGCCCTTCACCCAGGCGGACCTCGCGCCGCGCGGCCACGCCATTGAGGTGCGCCTATACGCGGAAGACCCCGTCACGGCACTGCCGGCCATCGGCCCCGTCCTCGCCTTTGACGCCCCGCGCGGCCCCGGCATCCGGCTGGATAGCGGCATCGCGGCGGGCGACGAGGTGACGATGTACTACGACCCGATGCTGGCGAAACTGATCGTCACCGCTGAGGATCGCCCCGCCGCCGTCGCGCGGCTGGGCACCGCGCTCGGCGACCTCGCCGTGCTAGGCCTGACGACCAATGTGCCCCTGTTGCGCCAGATCTGCGCCGACGAACGCTTCACGCGCGGCGAAACCTACACCGACTTCTTGGACGACCCGCGCTACCATGCGACGGAGCCAGGCATACCCACGGCTTCAGCCGCCGCTGACGATGCGACGCGGGAGCGGCTGTTGCTGGTGGGCGCGGCCTTTGCCGAACGTGAGACGCAGCGCATCGCGCCGATGGTGAAGCGGTCGCCCTGGGCGGCGGGGGCATTGCGCGCGGGCAGTTTCACCGCGCGCTATCTGGTGGATGGCACGACGCACACGGTGACGTTGCGTGACGATCCCACCGCCGCCACAGGTTTCTCCGCGACGGTGGGTGATACCCCATTCATGTTGCCAGGCGTGGCGGCTGAGCAGCCCATCGTCGCATGGCAGACAGCGAACGCCGCCATCACCCTGCGCCAGGGGAACGTGCAGACGCGCCTGTGGGCGGTGCGCCGCGCCAGCGATGGGGCCATGCTGGTGACAGATGGCACCCTGAGCCGCGCCTACCTGCCCCCACAGCCGCTCGATGTCGACCGCGCGGCGCATGGCAGCGCGGCCCTGGCGGGCGCGCGATCCATCACCGCACCGATGGCGGGTACCATCATCCAGGTGCGCGTCGCGGCGGGGGAGCGCGTCGACGGGCGACAAACCCTCGTCATCCTCGGCGCGATGAAGATGGAGCAAAACCTCAGCGCGCCCGTCGCCGCCACCGTGCGCCGCGTCCTCTGCAAAGCGGGCGATGTCGTCACGGGCGGCGCGACCCTGGTGGAACTCGACGCAGAAACATAACCGATACCTTGCGGCAGACGAGCGTTGTTCGAACACGAAAGCCACGAAATTCCATGAAAGACACGGAAAAGGAAATGGAATGCCAAGGCGAAGGACTGTGCAGCGGAAGCACACG
The DNA here is from genome assembly GCA_038234855.1 of Ktedonobacterales bacterium. Taxonomy (GTDB): domain Bacteria; phylum Chloroflexota; class Ktedonobacteria; order Ktedonobacterales; family JACDGC01; genus JACDGC01. Next base: position 12,877 of record JBBQSR010000037.1, read on the forward strand.
AGAAGCAGTCTGCTCACCTTAACCTTTCCTATTTTCGTGGAATTTCGTGGCTTTCGTGTTCGAAAAAGAAGCAGCTAAGGAGCCTTGTCGATGACCACACAAACAGCACCATACGGCGCATGGCAATCACCGATTTCATCCGAGACGATTGTGGGCAAGACCATCCGCGCGGGCGGGTTCGTGCTGGATGGCGACGACCTATATTGGTTGGAGGGGCGACCATCCGAGGGTGGGCGCAATGTCCTCATCCGTCGCACGACAGATGGGCAGACGACGCCACTGACGCCGCCCGACTACAACATCCGCACGCTGGTGCATGAGTACGGCGGCGGCGCGTTCCTGGTCGCGGATGGCACGGTCTATTTCAGCAACTTCACCGACCAGCGGCTCTATGCGCAGCGTGCGGGGGCGGCCCCCGTCGCCATCACGCCAGACAATGGGCTGCGCTACGCCGATATGCTGCTGGACCGCGCCCGCAACCGCCTCATCTGCGTGTGTGAGGATCATCGGGCGGGCGGCGTGCCCGAAAACCTGCTGGTCGCCGTCCCGCTGGATGGCACGG
>JBBQSR010000038.1:0-13268 GCA_038234855.1 Ktedonobacterales bacterium
AGCGCGTGCACGCGCGCCTGGGGGCGGGCCGCCGCGAAGCCCGCCTGCGCGGCGGTACGCCCCCAGGGTCCGTTAGTTCTGCACTTGCAGTTCGGCGAGTTGCAGGCGGTAGGCGTTCGAGATGCCCTCGTCGCTGGCGGGAGAGCCGAGCAGCGTGGCGACGACGCGCACGTGCCGCACGCTCGTCGGCGCGAACGAATAGGACTGTGCCGCGCCGTTGGGGTTCGCCTGCCCGGTGATGGTCGCCACGGTGGTAAAGCTGCCGCCATCCGGCGCGACCTGGACGGTGAAGTTGACCGGGAAGTTCGGCGAACCACCGCCCACCGCCGCGACGCCCGTGCGTGGGAAGAGCGTCACCGAACTGATGGATTGGTTGCCGCCCAGATCCACATCGACGTAGATCGGGCTGCCGCTGACATCCGCCGTGGTAGCGGTGTTGCTGGTGTAGCCATTCGAGCTACCGTTGCTGGTTTGCACGCCATCAGTCAGCCGCGCGATGCCCCAGGGGCCAGATTCCAGAGAGTTGTTGGAACTGGCGGTTTTGTTGAGCGCCATATCGGTCGCGTTGTAAACCTGCATCTCGGCGAGTTGCAGGCGATAGGTGGACGTTTCATCCGAGGCGGGCGTGCCAAGCTTGGTCACGCTGACGCGCACGTGGCGCGCGGTCGTGGCCGGGAAGGCGTAGGCCTGCACGACGCCATTGGGGTTCGCCTGCCCGGTGATGGTCGTCGTGGTGGTGTACGCGCCGCCATCCGGTGCCGTCTGGATGGTGAAGTTGACCGGGAAGTTGGCGGTGCCGCCGCCCGCCGCGCCCGTGTCGGTGCGGGGGTACAGCTTGATCTCGTTGACGGTCTGGTTCGCGCCCAGGTCGACATCGACATAGGGCGCGTTGCCGCTGGCGTCACTGGAACCGAAGCCGTTGCTGGTGTAGCCCTTGGCACCGCTGACGCTAGTGGTCGTGCCATCCGTCAGATGCGCGATGCCCCAATCGCTGTTGGTCAATGAGTTATTCGAGGTCGCAGTTTTGTTCAAGGCCAGATTCGCGCCGACGCTGCTGGTGCCTGTCTCATCAAAGCTCCACGTGCCAGGGTTGACAGTGAAGTAGACATAGTTGGCGTCGCTGCCCGCGTAGCTGAGGCCGCTGACGCTGCCCGTCGCGCCGCCATTGGCATAGACCGTCGTGTTGTTGGCCTTGATGGTGACGCCCGTCAGCCCCAGCGTGGGCACGCCGATGCGCGCGGTCGTGTTGCTGGGCGAGGTGACGGCCATGGTGAAGTGCGTCGCGCTCGGCAGCCGCGTCGAGACCGTGACGTTGCCCTTGACCGTCGCCACGGTCTGGTCGATGGCGGTCAGGTCACCAATCTGCGGAGCGACGGTGTAGGTGCTGTAACCCGCCGCCGTGGGCTTGACGCCAGCGGCATAGGCCGACAGCGCGTACATCGGCCCCGCCGCCCAGCCGTGGTTGTCGGTGCCGCCGCCGCCTTTGCTCCACAGTTCCCAGACGGTGTAGCCGGGGTCGCTGACCTCGGCGGCATAGCGCGCGCGCATCCGCGCCTCAGCGTCGTTGGCGTCGTGCATCAGGTAATAGGCTTCCAGGACGTAGAGTTCCGTCCAGGGACTCGCGTTCTGGTGGTGGTTTAGCACATTGATGACGCTGGCGTACTTGGGGGCATCGGCCAAGCCCGTGACGACCGCCATGGCGTTGGCGCGGTCATCGGTGTCGCCCGTGTAGCCGGGGGAGCGATATTCGTTGTTGGTGCCGTTCCACAGCACGCGGTTGAAGTTGGTGCTGATGCTATTTTGCTTGGCTTGCAGCGCAGCGACATCGCTGCCGTGGCCCGTCAGGTTGGCGAGCTGGATGGTGGTGCCCAGCGCGAGGTAATACCAGGCGTTGTCGAGCACGCGGGCGTCGATGTTCGATCCCCAGTCTTCCCAGTCCCAGTTGCCCGCGCGGTGGTTGACCAGGCCGTCGCTATCCAGCGACCACAGGTTCATGTACGACTTGACGTGCGGGTACGCATTGGCAAAGGTGCTGCTGTCGCCCGTGTATTGATAAAAGGTGCCGAAGGACCAGATCGAGGCGAGCATCTGCACGGGTAGTTCCTGGTTCCAGTTGCCGGACGGCACGGGGGAATAGAGGGTGCTGTCGCCGCGTTGCCAGTTCACCAGTTCGTTGATGGCCTTGTCGCCCAACTGGTTATACTTGGTGTCGAAGCCGTAGAAGCCCTCTTTCAGGTCGCTCACCGCGTCGCCCCACCACTGGGCGCGCTCGCGCGTGGGGCAGTCCATGAAGTTGTCGCGCAGGTTCAGGTAGACCGTGCGCTCCGACTTCGTCCACAGCGTATTCATGAAGGCGTCGTTGCTGGTGAAGCTGCCCGCGAAGGCGGTGTCGTAGCCGCTCTCGCGGTAGCTCAGCGCCAAAATCTGCACGCCCGTGGGGATGGTGTACTGCACCGCCGTGCCCGACATCCACCCCAGCGACTCGAACTCTTGCGTGCCGCCCGTCGTGATGTAGGTGGCGCGCACATTGTTCCCGCCGCCGTCGGTGTAATGATCCGTCTGAATGCCGATGACGCTGCCAGCGGGGGCATTGACTTTCAGGTACGGCGTCACTTGCAGGTTGGAGGGCAGCGTCGCCACGATGGCTGTGGACCCCTGGCCCGTCGTCGGCAGCGATGCGCTATTGGTATAGCTTTGCAGCCCCGTATAGCGGAAGAACGGGATGGGGCGCGCGACGAGGGCACCATACGGCGCGGCGTTGGGGGCACCCTTGTCGGTGGCGGTGCCCCATGCGCTATCGTCATAGCTGGTGGCCTGCCAGTTCGCCAGGCTGCCCGCGTTGCGCGCGTCGTAATAGACGTTCGATTCCGCGAGGCGATAGTTTGGTTGGCCGCCGGATGTGTCGTTGCCGTAGCCCGGATGCACAATGGCGCGCCAACTGGTGTCGCTGACGGCGATGGGCGACTGAAAGAGCACCCCCGCCGCGCCGCTATCTTTGTGCGAGAAGCCGCTCTTGCCGAAGTGCCACACCAGCAACGCGATGGTATTGGTGCCCGTCGTCAGGTAGCTGGCGATGTCCTTTTCGTCATAGTACGTGTCGTTGGGGTTCGGCCCACGCTTCAGGCCACCCTCGAAGGTGACGAGCGTGCCATTGACGTACAGCCAATATTTTGTGTCGGTGGCGATGTCGGTGACGACCGTGCTGGGCACGGAGGCGAGATTCACCGTCGTGCGAAAGGCGACCCATTGGTTCGCGGTGTCGGTGTTGGCCCAGATCCAGCGGCCTGCCCAGGTGACGCTGGGGCGCAGCGCGGGCGCGGCGGCAGGCTGCCCCGCCGCCTGGGCGGGGGCCGCACGCATCACTGAAAAACAGGTAATAAGGACGCACAGCGTCGCGAAGATACTGCGCCAGGCTGCTGTTTTGCGCACGGGAAGCTCCTTCTTGGTTAAGGCTGTGGGTGAATGTCCCCCGACGATGCGCCGGGGGAGAGGGATCACTGGATGGTGAGCTTGTCGAAATCTGGCCCCCAATAGGTGCCATTCGAGAAGGCGATGGTATTGGCACCAGCGGCGAGGGTGACGAGGGTCGTCACGGTGCTGACGGTGTTGGCATTGGCGGTGGGGGCGAAGCTGACCGTGGTCGCGCCGCCGCCGTTGATGCTCATCGCCGCCGTGCGGGTGATGGTGTCGCCATTGGTGTACGCGATGGTGAGTTGGTACAGGCCCGCGCTGGCGACGGTGATGCCATTCGCGCGGAAGGTGCCGTTGCGCCCATCGCCATTGCCGACCCAGCCGACGCGCGCGCCGCCTGAGCAACCGCTGCAACTCGCCACCGCTCCGCTGCCACCCAGCGTGTTTGTCCCCGCCTCGGCCTCATAGCTGCTCGCGGACTGCACCGTCAGGTTGGCGAAGGTGGCATTCACGCTGTCGCCGCTCCGTCGTGCCTGCCCGGTGAGGATGACGTGGATGCCCGCGTTCCAGGCGACGGGCACGGACAGGTACTCTTTACCATCGACGAAGAGGTGGACGTGGCTGCCGTCGTGGACCATCCGCATTTGATGGTTGCCGCGATCATTGTTGTTCCACACCAAGGTGCCAACGTCGCCCGCGCCATCCTGGTTATAGGTCCAGGTGCTCGTCTCGCTGTTTTGGCTGAAGTGGACGTACTGCGTGGGGCTGACCCACAACCAGAGGCTGCTGCGATAGCCCGTGCCGGAGCCGCTGAGCGCGGTGCGGTTCACCTGCACGGTCAGCGGCGCGCTGGCGCTGGCGGCGAAGGTGACGTTGCTGCGGAGCGAGCGCCCCGCCCAATAGTTGACGCCCGTGGTGCCTGCCAGGGTCAGGTTGCCGCCGCCCTCGCTGGCGACGATGCCCGACGACGCGGTGGACTCTAACCCTTGATCGACCACCGTCCATTTGGCGGTGTCGATGCTGGTGCCCCCAAACGTGTCGCTCAGCGTCACCGCCCCGGCGGGATAGCTGAAGGTGCGCGATCCCGGTTGCACGCCCCGGAAGTAGACGTAGTTCGCATCCTGGTCGGCGCTGCTGATGCCGCTGGCCCCCAGGAAGTTCGCGCCGTCCCAGACGGTCGCGCCATTGACCTGCACAGCGCGCGGCTGCCCAAACTTGGGGATGCCGATGACGCCCGCTGAGCCGCTGTTGGTCGAGGCATCGACGTGCAGGGTGAAATCGCCGAGCGTGCCGTGGTCATACGAGACACTGATGCTCTTGCCAGAGGCCACGGTCAGGTCGCCTTCGACATGCGTCAGATTCGCGGGGTGCGGGATGACGTGGTACGCTGCCCCGGCGGCGGTGTCGGGCGCGACGCCCAGCACATATTGCGACAGCGCCGAGGTTGGGCCAGTGGACCAGCCGTGCGCCGCGCTCATGTAATTGCCACTATAGGCGAAGGTGCCGTCGCTGTTGTAGCCTTCCCAAAAGGTGCTGTTGGTGCCGATGCTGGCGTTGAGCATGTAGCCCCACTCCAGCTTCATCAGATCGATGCCACCCGCGTCATCGTTCGCGGCGAAGTGAGCTTGCAACTCCATCGAGCCAGGGAAGGGCGCGATGTTGTTGCCCCACTCAGGCGTCTGCGCGCCGTAACCGTTCCAGTTGCCGCGCAGATGGGCGGCGATGGTGGTAGCCTTCGCGGCGCTATCCGTCGCGCCAAACCAGACGGCGAGCGCGTTGCCATCCTGCGGATAGAGCGTGCTGCCGGGGTGGTCGCGGTACGCGCCCGTCGTGCCATCCCATAGATTGCTGTTGATGGCGGCTTTCAGGTTGGCGGCCTGGGTGGCATAGGTGCTGGCGATGGTAGCCTCGCCCTCGGTCGTCGCCAGCGTCGCGCCCGTGGTGAGCACCCGATAGAGCAACGCGTTCGCGGCGATGTTGTCGCCGCCCTGGTCGCTGCGCGCCCAATCCCCGGTGCCGGTGACGTTCATCAATCCGGTGCCATCGATCTTATTCGTGGCGAAGGTGACGCCCTTTTTATAACCCGCCCAGATGCCATCGAGCCAGGCTTTGTCGCCGCTGTACAGTTCATAGGTCGCGGTGCCAACGAGCGTCCACAGATGATAGGTATCCGACCCAAAGAAGGTGACTTGCGGGCCAGCGTAGGGCAATTCGCCCGATGATGCCTGTTGGTTGTAGAGCGTGGTGAGGGCATTCTTGGTCGAGAGGGTGTCGCCCGTCGAAAAATAGGCGGTGGGGACGGCGATGCCCAAGTCGCCCGGCCAGACGGTGCGGTCGCGTTTCGCGCCATCTACCAGCACGGTCGTGCCGACGCCGACGGTGGCGTTGTTTTGCCAGCCCGAGCTGGGTGGTCCCCAGACGCGGCCCTGGGTCGGCGCGATGGTATCCATCTGCACGGTGTAGGCCCCGGCGTACCAGAGTTTGTTGAGCAGATCGTCATTCGAGTAGAAATGATTCGCGTATTGGCTGGGGTTGCTCATCGTCGGTGCGGCGGTGAAGGCCAGCGACACGCCAGACAGATCGACCCAGCCCGATGAGGTGAGGAAGACGGTCAGGTAGCGAAAGCCGCCGCGCAACTGTGCCGCCGGGACGGTGTAGCTGCCCGCGCCAGGGACGGCGGCGCTCAGCGCGCCATCCGCGCCGCTGCCGCCGTTGCTGGCATCGCTGGTAGTGCCGACGTAGCGTGATGATTCACTGAAGGCCAGCCCGACGGTCTGGCTGGCGTCGCTGGACCCGGCGAAGGTCAGGGTGGTGATGCCGCCGACCTCTTTGCCAAAGTCGAGCGAGATCGTGGCATTCGTGCCAGAGAGGCGCGTCGCTTGCCCGCTGAGCACGTGGGTGGGATTGCTGACCGTGCCGCTGGTGGCGTAGACCGCGACGGGCGCGAGCGTGCGCGACGTGGGTGAGTAGTTGTAAGCGTCCCATGGTGAAGCCTGGGCACGATGCCCCGTGCTGGCATGGGCGGTGGCGAGGGCGGGGAAACACAACAGAGAAATGCCAATGGTCGCCAGGATCAAGGGACGCGCACGGGGAGGGATTCGCATGGCGATGCTCCTTCTCAACGATGAGACAAGGATGACGCTGCCGATGTGAAACGTTTCATTCGCTGGGGGAAAAGGATGGCATGCAGCGGTGCATGCCATCGACACATTGAAAGCTTTCAGTGTTATCGGCCAGTATACCTGGCTACAACGACCTTGTCAAGGGGGGCGTGAAAAATTGCTGGGCGGCAGGCAGGGGATGCGGGAAGGCGACATAGGCGATCGGCTGGTGTTTGGCAATTCACCGCGCGATATGATAGGTTGTGGGGACTAGGGACAAAGCGAGGCTGGAAGCGTGGCGAATATTCATGAGGTCGCGAAGCGGGCGGGCGTCTCGCTGGGCACCGTCTCGAACGTGCTGAACCATCCCGAGTTGGTGGCCGAGGCGACGCGTCAACGCGTGCTGCACGTCATCGGCGAGGTCGGCTTCGTGCGCAATGGCTCGGCGCGGCAGTTGCGCATTGGCGCGACCCAGACCATCGGGCTGATCGTGCTGGATGTGGCGAATCCGTTCTTCACCGAGGTCGCGCATGGGGCGGAGGCCGCCGCCAGCGAGCGCGGCTACCTCGTCATCCTTTGCAACACCGGCAACTCGCCCGACAAGGAAGCGCACTACCTGGACGCCCTGGCCGAGCAGCGCGTCGCGGGGATGCTGATCGTCCCCACCGTCGCGTATACCCCCGATTCGTTGCGGCGCGAGACGCCCGTCGTTTTGCTAGACCGCCTCAGCAAAGAGGCCAACTGTTGCTCCGTCTCGGTCGACGACGTGGCGGGTGGCGAGATGGCCGGGCAGCACCTGCTGGCGGCGGGGCACCAGCGCATCGCCTATCTGCATGGCCCCTTTACCAACGCCCAATACATCGACCGCCTCGAAGGGCTGCGCCGCGCCGTCGCCCAGACGGGCCGCGACCCGAATGCCGTGATCGTCCCGCTGGCCGCATCCGCCGACAACGCCCAGGCGGGCGGGGCCAGCGTCGCCGCGTTTTGCCAGATCCCCGACCGCCCGACCGCTATCTTTTGCGGCAATGACTACCTGGCGGTCGGCGTCATGCACGCCCTGGCACAATGCGGGATGTCCGTGCCGCGCGACGTGGCGCTGATCGGCTATGACGATATCGACCTAGCGGCGATGTTTTCCGTACCCCTCTCGACCATTCGTCAGCCGAAGTATGAGCTGGGGTATGCCGCGACGGAGTTGCTGCTAGACGAGATCACGGGCAAGGACGCGCACACCCATCGCCAGATCGTCTTTCGCCCGGAACTGATCGTGCGCGAATCATCTCGTACCCCGGTGTGACCAGTTTGGCGAACTTTGCGAAATTCGTCGCCCAACCTCTTGACAAGGGGAGGGGTTGTCGGTATACTTGAGCACATGAAACGTTTCATTTGACGATAGCGGCGCGTGCCGACCTCACCATGACGTTTCAGCCACACCCGGATTTTCATGGCTATGCATGCAAAGGGGCATCCGCATGACCACTCCTTCGGCGCTCCCCGCGCTCGCCGTCCAGAACCTCAGCCGCCGCTTTTCAGGCGTGCAGGCCCTCGATAACGTCTCCTTCGATGTGCTACCCGGCGAGGTGCATGCGCTCGTCGGCGAGAATGGCGCGGGCAAGAGCACGCTCATCAACATGCTCGCGGGCGTCTTGGCCCCCAGCAGTGGGGCCATCGAGGTCAACGGCAAGCGCGTCACCTTCCCCACGCCCGCCAGTGCGCAACGCGCCGGGGTCGGCGTCATCTTCCAGGAATTCAACCTGCTGCCCCAACTGAGCGTGGCCGAAAACATCTACCTGAACCGCGAACCGCGCCGGGGCTTCGTCATCGATTGGCCCGAACTGTATCGCCGCGCGTCGGCGGTCATCAAGACGCTGGAGATCGACATCAATCCCCGGACCCCGGTGCAGGAATTACCCGTCGCGCAGCAGCAACTGGTCGAGATCGCCCGCGCGCTGTCGATGGACCCGCGCGTCATCATCATGGATGAGCCGACGGCGGCGCTGAGCGAACGTGAGGTCGACCGCCTGCTGTATCTCGTGAAGACGCTGGCAGCGCGCGGGGTCGGCGTCATCTACGTCTCGCATCGGCTGAACGAGGTCTTCACCGTCGCCAACCGCATCTCGGTCCTGCGCGACGGGCGGCACATCCTCACCGCGCCCGCCAGCGAGATGACCGAGGATAGCGTCGTGGCGGCGATGGTGGGCCGCGAACTGCTGCACACCGAGCGCCCAACGCGCCATCCGGGCCAGGTAGTGCTGTCGGTGCAGAACATGGCCGTCGAAGACAGCGTCAAAAATGTCTCCTTTGATCTGCGCGCGGGCGAGGTCATCGGCCTAGCGGGGCTGATGGGCAGCGGCTGCACGCAGGTGTTAGAGGCGCTCTTTGGTCTGCGGCCCATCACCGCAGGCACCGTCACGATGGCGGGCCAGCCGCTCAGCCTGGGCGCGCCGCGCCAGGCGCAGCACGCGCGCATCGGCTTCGTGCCGGAGGATCGCAAGCGCGCGGGCATCCTGCCCGATCTGTCGGTCGTCAACAATTTCAGCATCGCGGTGCTCGACCGCATCACCCGCTTGCTCTTCCTCAGTCGGCGGCGCGAGGGCGCGCTGATGACCACGTATCGCGACAAACTGCACATGCGCTACAGCAACGCGGGGCAGTTGATCAGCAGCCTGAGCGGCGGCAACCAGCAAAAGGTCATCCTGGCCCGCTCGCTGGCGCAAGACTGCCGCGTGCTGCTGCTGTCGGAGCCGACGCGCGGCGTCGATGTCGGCGCGAAAGCCGAGATCTATGCCCTCATCGACGACCTGGTGGCCGAGGGGATGGCGGTGCTGCTGCAATCCTCTGAACTGCCCGAGGTCCTGCGGCTGTCGGACCGCTGCATCGTCTTCGCCGGGGGCAGGCCGCAGGGCGAACTCGACGGCGCGGCGATGGACCAGCCCGCCATCATGCATCTCGCCACGGGGCTGGCCGCCGAGCAGGGGCCGCCCGCGCCGGAAATCATCACCTAGCTGCCTCGATCAGCCTTTGCATCGCCATTCACCGACACTGACTCCAAAGGAGGGGCAGCATATGAATCCGGCAACCCTGGGGCGCAACTTCATCACGAGCGCGTGGCGTTCGTACCGCATGGCGTTCGTCGTGCTGGCGGTGGGCATCTTGTTGTCGTTCTTCGCGCCGCACTTCCTGCGCGCCGAAAACCTCATCAATGTCTTGACGAATGCGAGCGTCGTCGCCATCGTCGGGCTGGGCATGACGCTCGCCATCGCCAGCGGGAACTTCGACCTGTCGGTTGGGGCGACGGCGGCCTTCGCCAGCGTCGTTTCGCTGAGCATGGTGCCGCACTACGGCGTCTTCATCGCGGTCCTGATGGGCTTGGTGGTGGGGGCCATCGTCGGCTTTTGCAACGGCATCATCATCACCGAGTTGCGCGTGCCCGCCTTCATCGCGACCTTGGGGACGCTGACCATCGTGCGCGGCTTCTCGCTCATCTACACCCAAGGGCATGACATCACGCTCTTTGGCGACACGGGCTATAAGGTGCTCTCGGGCGGGCGCGTGCTGGGGATTCCCGCGCCGATCATCCTGGCGCTGGGCATCACCCTCGTGCTGGCCGCCGTGCTGAAATATACGCCCTTTGGGCGGCACACGCTGGCCATCGGCAGCAACGCGGCGGCGGCGCGCAAGGCGGGCGTGCGGGTGAACCCGGTACTGTGGGGCGTCTTCGCCATCGTCGGCGCGACGGCGGCGCTGACCGGCATGATCGTCAGCGCGCAGGTGCTGACGGCCAATGGTCGCCTCGACACTGGGCTGGAACTGCAAGCCATCGCGGTCGTCGTCATCGGCGGCACCTCGCTGGCGGGCGGGCAAGCGACCCTAGTGGGCACCCTGCTCGGCAGCGTCTTGATCACGATGCTCAACAACGGCCTCAACCTGCTGAATGTGCCGGATTCGTATCAATTGCTGACGGTGGGGGTGCTACTGTTGCTGGCGGTCGCGCTGGAGGTCACACGTGGCCTCGATCTGCGGAAGCTGTTGCGCATCGGCACCACGGCGTAGGGCGGGAAGGGAACGCGACGATGAGTGAACTGAAACAGGTCTTGCACGACAGCGATGCGGGCACCCTCGCGCCGTTGCCGCCGCCATCCTCCGCCACCACGCGACGGAGCGGGCCGCGCCTGGGCAATATCAGTTGGGATGTGCTGTGGGAACGCTATGGCATCGCCACGATCCTGGTGGTCTTGTGGATCACGGCGTACTTCAACGTGAACTATTTCGGCAACCTCGACAACCTCGCCGAGGTGCTGCGCCAGTCGTCCTTTGTCGGCATCGCGGCGGTGGGCATGACGTATGTGATCCTGATGGGCGCGTTCGACCTGTCGGTCGTCTCGACGCTGGGGCTGTGCGCGTGGATGGCCGTCACGCTGGCCTCGAAGCATCAACTGGGGCTGGCGCTGACCCTGCCGCTGCTCGTCGGCATCGGCATCGGCATGATCAATGGCACCTTGGTCGCGTATCTGCGCATCCCAGCCTTCATCGTGACGCTGGCGATGCAGTTCCTGATTCGCGGTTATACCTACATCGTCGCGGGGGGCGAAAACGCGCTCTATAGCGGCAAGGACTATACCAGTCTCGGCACGGGCTTCATCGCCGGGGTGCCGACGCCCTTCATCATCTTCATCATCGTCGCCGTCGCTGGCGCGGTGGTGTTACGGAATACGCCCTTTGGGCGCTACGTCTACGCGGCGGGGTCGAATGCCCAGGCCGCCCAGGTGGCGGGCGTGCCGGTCAAGCGCACGCTCTTTTGGGGCTTCGTCGTGGTGGGGGGCTGTACGGCGCTGGCGGCGGTGCTGCTGGGCGCACGCCTCTACACGGCAGGACCAGGGCTAGAGCCGGGCTTCGAGCTGAATGTCATCGCGGCGGTGGTGCTAGGAGGCACCCGTCTCAGTGGTGGACGTGGCAGTTTGATCGGCACCTTCGCCGCCGCTATCTTGTTTACTACATTGAGCAATGTGCTCAATCTCTTGTCTATCGATCCCTTCGTGCAACAGGTGGTGACGGGCAGCGTCCTGTTGATCGCCCTCTCAGTGGAGGGCGTGCGTTCCAGGCTGGCGGAACGCCTCAATCGGGGCTAAACCCGACATCACCACAACGAACCATCAGGCTCGGCCTGTAAAGGGGGTGAGGCTTCGCGGCGGCAAAAACGTCCCTCGCTTGGTATAACAAGGCAGATGCGATCAGGCTGATTCATCCGTGATTACTCAAAGGAGAGCAACGACCCATGCGTCTTCCAAAGTTGAACAAAGTGCTCATCGTCGGAGCAACGGCAAGCATGCTGGCCCTCAGCGCCTGCGGCGCGAGCACCGCGTCGAGCAGCGGCGCGGGTGGCCCCAAGACCATCGGTTTCTCGGTCTATGACATGCAGTACGGCTACTTCCAGACGATGGAAAAGGGCACCCACTCCGCCGCGACGGCAGCGGGCTATGGCTACAAACTCTTTGACGAAAAGAGCAGCGAATCGAACATGGTGTCGGGCACCGAAGACCTGCTGAACCAGGGCATCGGCGCGCTGATCATCTCGCCCTTCCAGCCCAACGCGCTCGGCCCCATCGTGGATGCCGCCCACGCGAAGAACATCCCCGTCGTGGTCGATGACATCGGCGGTGGCAGCTCGCAGTACGACGCTATCGTCATCTCAGACAACGCCAACGGCGGCAAGCTGGCGGCGGACGAGATGGACAAAGAGCTGAAGGCCCTGGGCAAGACCGGCAAGAACGTCGCGTCGATCACCTGCGAACCCAGCGCCGTCTACGCCGCGCGCCGCAATGTCGGCTTCGACGCCGAGATCACCAAGCTCGGCTACACGGTCGTCGCCGAAGTTTCTGGCCACAGCAAGCAGGAAGAGGGCTACAAAGACACGCAAGATATCCGCAACGCGCACCCTGATATCGTCGGCATCTTTTCGTGCAACGACCCGATGGCCGTTGGTGCGGCACAAGCGTTGAAAGACGCGGGCAAGAGCGGCGCGAAAGATGTGATCGTCGTCGGCTTCAACGGCGACCAGATCGCCCTGGATGCCATCAAGAACGGCCAGATGGCCGCGACGGTGCAGCAGCAGCCCGACAAGATGGGCGCGATGACGGTGGACCTGGCGACGAAGCTGATGAACAAACAGTCCATCACCTTCGATAATGCCGGTGCCCGCGAAATCTACGTCCCGGTGAATCTGATCACCAAGGACAACCTGCCCACGTCGTAAGCAGCGCCGGGGGCTGGCGAATCTCACTCATTCGCCAGCCCCCGGTCATTGGAACCCATGTGTCCACTCTAAGGTATACCGCGCACTCGCTGGCACCTGCAACGCGAACGAGGCTTTCCATCACCAAGAAAGGGTTGAGGCAACACCGTTATGGACGATTCATCGTTCACCACATTCGCGGCGACGGCGGCACAGCAGAGCGGCGACGCGGAGGCGCTCATCAGCGCCATCCAGTCCTTCACCATCGAGACGCCCTCGTGGGGCTATGGCAACTCGGGGACGCGCTTCAAGGTTTTTCCCTGGCCTGGCGCGGCGCGCACGGTCTATGAGAAGCTGGCCGATGCCGCCGAGGTGCAGCGCGTCACGGGCGTCTGCCCCGCCGTCGCCCTGCACATCCCCTGGGACACGACGGATGACTGGGCCGCGCTGGCCCGCCACGCGCAGGGCCTGGGTCTGCGGATCGGGGCCATCAACCCCAACCTCTTTCAAGATGAACAGTATCG
>JBBQSR010000039.1:0-13183 GCA_038234855.1 Ktedonobacterales bacterium
GCGCATCGGCGGCGGCGGTGTGCCCCCCGTCATCGCTGGCCCCTGCTCAGTCGAGAATGAAGAGCAGATCGTCGAATCCGCCGTCGCGGCCAAGGCGGCGGGCGCGGTGATGCTGAGCGGTGGGGCCTTCAAGCCGCGCACCTCGCCCTATACCTTCCAGGGGCTAGGCATCGCCGGGCTGCGGATGCTGGCACGGGCGCGCGAACTGACGGGGCTGCCCATCGTCACGGAGGTGATGGAGCCGAACCTGGTCGATGTCGTCAGCGAATATGCCGACATGCTGCAAATCGGCGCACGCAACATGCAGAACTACGCGCTGCTGGTCGCCGCCGGGCACTCTGGCAAGCCCATTTTGCTGAAGCGTGGCCCGTCCTCCACCATCGAGGAATGGCTGCTGGCGGCGGAATACATCCTCACGACGGGCAACCCCCATGTGGTGATGTGCGAGCGCGGCATCCGCAGTTTCGACCCCATGACGCGCAACGTGCTGGATGTCACCGCCGTGCCGCTGCTGCGTGCCCTGACGCATCTGCCCATCGTCATCGATCCCAGCCACGGTACCGGGCGGCGCGATCTGGTGGCCCCCATGGCGATGGCGGGCGTCGCGGCGGGGGCCGACGCGCTCATCATCGAGATGCACCCGCACCCCGACCAGGCGCTCAGCGACGCGGCCCAGACCGTTTCGCCTGCCACCCTGCGCGAGATCGTCCAGGGCGCGGAGGCCATCGCCGCCGCCCTGGGCCGCGCGACGGCGAGTGACGTGGCGAGCGCGGTCGAAAACCGGACCTGATCGAAGACCGGTCGAACACGAAAATCAGAAGATCCACGAGGGACACGAAAGAGGAAGCGTTTCCCTCATTTTCGTGTCCCTCGTGGATCTTCGTGTTCGATTCGTCTCGGTCATGTCACTGGCGGAGTGACGCCAGCACTTCGTCGCGGGCGTGGTCTTGGGCTTCGCGGCCCTGGCTCAGCGCCTCTTCGTAGCGGTCGCGCACCAGTTGGGTCTGGCGCACCAGATTTTTGCGCGTCTCTTCGCCTGACTGGGGGGCCAGCAAGATGGCGACGATGACGCCCACGGCGATGCCAAAGAGGATGCCCAGCAGCAGGCCCACGGCGGAACCACCGCGCTTTTCGGTGTCTTTCATGATTGCAGTTACTCCTTTCCACAAGGATGGCATTTGGGGGGGCAGCGAGGTCAGGCGACGATGCTCAACAGTTCGTCGATGGCGAAGGGCTTTTGCAGCACGCGCGTGTCACCATAGCGTTCCGGCTCCGTCGCGATCATCTTCGTCACCTTGTCAGCATCGCCGACCGAGGCGGTGTAGGCGATGACCGGCACACTACTCGTATCGGGGTCCGACTTCAGTTCGCGCAGGACCATAATGCCCGAGATATCCGTCAGCTTGAGGTCGAGGATGATGAGGTCGGGCCGGTTCGCGCGCACGAACTCAACGACCGGCGCGCCGATGTCGAGTACCGAGACCTGATGGTGCTGTTCTTCCAGCATCATGCGCATTAGATAGAGGATGTCGTAGGTATCATCCACGATCAAGATATGTTTCGCCATCATGTTGGTGCCTTTCCACGTCGTATGAATCGCGCACAAGTCAGCACCGCCTCGCCATGGGGGCGTCATCCCGACGATCCACAGCGCCTACTCCATTCAGTGTACCATGTCGTTGAGCGGTCTACCAAACGTCCCAGGCCATCAGGGCTGCGGTGGGGGCGAGCGCGCCACGGCTCAGCCCCGCTACTGCTGACCTTCCCAGCATATTTGGTGCCAGCCTGGATGGTCTGGTGGGCTGGTCGCTACGCCGTCACGGGCGCGCCGAAGCGCACCTCCAGCGCGCCATCCGCCATGCGTGCTCGCTTGGCTTCCAGCGGGGCCAGCACGGCGGGCAGGGTGATGGCGCGCTTGAAGTTACCGATCTCGATGTAGAGTTCGTCGCCCTTGCGCGTCATGTTGACCTTATCGATTTCTACGTGGGGCAGCGGCAGCCGCAGCAGATAGTCGTCGCCCGCGCGCGTCACCTCTTGCAGTTTGCCCTGATAATAGACGCGGGTGGGGTCTTGGTCGCCAAAGATCTGCTGGGCCAGTTCGCGCAGCGCGACGGCCCCGACGATCTCGTGCGGCGCGTGGGGCGATTCCCAGATCGGCAGCGGCGCGAAGGTGTCGTGGATCTCGCGCAGGTACGGCTGTTGTTGCGCATACATCGCGGTCATGAAGGGGTCGTCGGTCGTCGGCGCGGGCAAGATGCGGTTGCACACCACCCCGTCGATGGGGTAGCCAAACAGCGCCAGATACGTTTCCGCCCGCAGCGCCTCTTTGATGACCATCTTTTCGGGCATCACCACTGGGCGATACGAACTGATTTCGGGATTCAGCAGCACCTCGCGTAGCGCCTTGACATGCACGTTCAGCGTCTCGACGGCCTCTAGCACGTCCACGCCGGGCATCACGTTGCGCAGCAGCGGCTTCATCATGCCAAAGGCGGCGGTCTGGAAGCGGTTGAGCTTGCGCACATAGAACGCGAAGGTGTCGGGCATCGACAGCAGTCGCACCGTCTCGCCCGTCGGTGCGGCGTCGATGATGGCCACCTCGAACTCGCCCTCTTGCACGCGACGATAGATGTTGAGCAGGCTAGCGATCTCGTCCATGCCGGGGATGAGCGCCATCTCTTCGGCGGCGACGTCGTCCACGCCCTGCTGGCGCAGGGTGGTGCTGAGGTATTCTTGCAGCTTGCCCCAGTTGTCGCGGATCTCGTCCAGCACGTTGATCTCTTGCGCCCACAGATTCGGCGCGATTTCGGTGGGCTGCGCCGTCAGCGTCACATCCAGCGAATCCGCCAGGCTGTGTGCCAGGTCGGTGCTGACCACCAGCGTCTTTTTCCCCAGGTCCGCCGAGCGAAAAGCGGTGGCCGCCGAAACGGTCGTTTTGCCGACGCCGCCCTTGCCTAGGTAGAGGATGATGCGCATGCTATTTCTCCTTATAGGTCCTTATAGTCAATTGTGTCCCTGGGGTCTGCTATAATGCAAGTGAATGGCTCACCCTTTGGCGTCCACCGCCACGCTTTACGGATTCTTTATCGACATGACCCGTTGCGCCCTTGCCGCGCGTCACAGATCAGAGAAAGACCCATAGGCGCGAGAGAGGCCAACCTGCCGGAAGGCACCGCACGAGAGGGAAAGAAGCCATCATGCTCAGCGAGATCACCACCGCCGAGGCGCTGCCAGCGACGCGCGACGCCTATGCATATTGCCGCACCATCATTCGCCGTGCCGCGAAAACCTTTTACTGGGGATCGCTCTTTTTGCCGCGCCCCAAGCGCATGGCGGCCTGGACGCTGTACGCCTTTTGCCGCTGCGTCGATGACTGCGTGGACGAGCAACAGGACGTCGTTCAGGCCGAGGCGGACCTCGATATGTGGCGCGGGCGGCTGTTGCGTGCCTATGAGGGCGTGGCGAGCGATCCCGTGACTACGGCCTGGGTGGCGATGCTGGCGCGCTACGACGTGCCCCTGCAACCCGCGCTGGACCTGATCGAGGGCGCGCGGATGGACCTGCACCCCACTCAGCCCATGAGCTTCGATGAACTGCATCTCTATTGCTATCGGGTGGCCGGTACGGTGGGGCTGCTGAGGTCGCCCGTGCTGGGCTATCGCTCGCGCGAGGCGCTGCCGAGCGCGGTGGATCTGGGCGTGGCGATGCAGCTCACCAACATCCTGCGCGATGTGGGTGAGGACCTGGCCAACGATCGCATCTATCTGCCGCGCGACGAGATGGCGCGCTTCGGCTACACCGAGGCCGACCTGCGCGCGGGTTTGGTCGATGACCGCTTCATCGCGCTGATGCGCTTCCAGATGGCCCGCGCGCAGGACTATTACGCCCGTGCCCGCCCCGGCATCGAGCTACTCGACAAGAGCGCGCAACTCGCCATCCTCACCAGTGCCGAACTCTATCGCGGCATCTTGCCCGCCATCGAGGCGAATGCCTACGATGTCTTTACCAAGCGCGCCTATGTGCCTACCCCGACCAAGGTGCTGATGATGCCGCGCCTCTGGTGGGCCTCTCGTTTCGCCCCCGCGCCCACTTATGAGATGGATGACGGCGGCTCGGCGATCTCTGAGGTGTAGTGCCAAGCGAGCGCAAAGGAGGAGGGGCTGCGTCATCCCTGGCGTGGGTTGACCCGCTAGCCCTCTCCTTGCCACGTGGAATTTCCCGCGCCCTAATCTTCATCCTCGTCGTCGTCATCGAAATCATCGTCGTCGAGATCGTCAAGGTCGATGGTTTCATAGTCCTCGGGGGTGTAGATCGGCGGGGTGTCGCCGTGGGTGCGCACGATACGCGGGTACTCTGCCCCCGGCTCTTTCTTAGCGATGATGCTGAGCAGCCGCAGCCGATGGCTGACCGCCTTGCCGCTGACATCGAAGAGGTAGTGGGCGAAGTCGCGCGGCTGCTGCATCAGCAGCCCGATGGGCGCTTGCTCGCTCGTCATCAGATCCTCGATCAGGCGCGATTCATAGGTTTCTTCGCCGTCCAGCACGTCGCGCGGCAAGAATGAGCCAGCGCGTGGCGGCCAACCAAAGGCCTCGTGAATGATGCGGTCCATCTCCCATTGTGGCTGGCTGGCCTCGACCTCGATCTCGCGCCAGACGGTCGGTTCACCCTCCAGCAGCACGCGCACCAGCAGCACCGCCTGGCGCAGATGCGTGGGCAGCGTCGGCGCGGGCGAGGCGATGGCGATCTTGACCGGAAGTTTCTCGGACCCCTGCCGCACCTGCATCGTCGCGTGGATGGGCGCGAAGTGCCACGCCTCGTCGTCGATGCGCTCGTGCTGCCGCACAAAGAACTGGTTGAAGGCGTCGAGCGCCAAACGCAGCGCGCGGGCCTCGTCTTCGTTCGGGCGGCGCGGGTCGCCAGATGCTGAGACGCGGGTAAAGATGGGCACGGCTTGGCGCGAGGCCATCGGCAGATTCATCTCGCGCACCTCGCGCCGCGCTTCGTCGCTGAGGTCATCCGCCGCCTCGAAAAAGACCGTCACGGCGTCGCCCAACCCATGCTCGGGGTAGCGGATGACCGTCTCTAACAGATCCATATCCGCCTGGGGCAGGTCCAGATTCACCATCTCACCGCCCGCTTCCTCGAGCTTTTCCATCAGGAAGTCGATCTTGCCCGCACGGTGATAGTCATCCAGCGAGAAATACGCGATGACGCCCTCGGTGTCTTCGTTGCCATAGGTCATGGCGAGGTAGAGCGTGTCGATGCCATAGCGATCGATGGTGATGGCGACGGGTGGTGTGTCATCGAGCGCCTGCCAGGGGTCGCGCCGATAGAGGTTGGCGGCGGCGGCGGCCAAGTCGCGCACGACCTCGATGGGCGCTTCCCACGGGCCGATGGGCGTCAACTGGCGGCGCAGATCGCTGGCGAGGCTGTCGGCCAATGTCTGGATCAGGCCCATATCCGCCGCGACGACGATCTCGGTGTTGACGCCTTTCAGCGCGTCGCGCAGCAGGGCGACGGTGGCGTCATCCGCGACCTCGATGCGCCCTGGCAACAGCGGCGACAGGTTCGGGTTCGACTGCGGCAAGATCGATTCGACCAGGCCATTCAGCAGGGCAATGGCGGCGTGCTCGGGGTCCGCCACGCTGATGGACCGCACCTGTGGCTGATCGGGGATGACCGAGTGCCGGGCGATCCACAGCGACAGGGTCGGCTGAAAGGTGCGCCCGTCATCCTCGACCTCCATCCCCGTCGCGACGACGCCGCCGATGAAGGTGACGTTGGCATCCGTCGTCTGCCGCTTGATTTGGTGCAGGGCGATATCATTCAGCCGCGACTCGGCGTCGGGCATCAGGGGATCAGGCGTCATAGAACGTAGAACCATCCTTCCAGGGCATATCAGCGATAGGCGCGCATGTTCCCATTCTACCACGCCCGTCACCTGTTACCTGACCGGGGGGGCTGGCTCCTGAAATTGGGGGTTGTCGCGGTGCTTGTCGAGCAGTTGTTGTTGGTGGCGACCCTCGGCCTTTAGCGCCCAATTAAAGACGAAGGCGACGAGCGTCGCAGCGACGCTGGCGAAGACGGTGATGCCAAAAAATCCGGTCGAGGTCAGACTTTTGGGGAGGATGGGCGCGATGAGGTTCAGCGCGAAATTGGCGACGATCGCCCCCAAGATGCCCAGGCCGAAATTGACCACGACGCACCCCAGCTTGCCGCGCACCACGAAGGAGGCGACGGTGCCCGCGATGACGCCCGCGAAGAGATAGGTGAGACAACTGCCAAAAAAGCCACCACTATCAAACGTAAAGTGCATGCTTGCTCCCTATCGTGCGAAAAATGGGGGCCGACCGTCGCGTCCGCCCCCTGGTCGTTGTCGTGCGGTCGGGTCAGACGGTGGCATCTTTGGGCTGCGACAGGCGCAGCAGCAAGCCCACCATGATGAAGTTGGCGATGACCGAACTGCCACCATAGGTGATGAAGGGCAACGGAATGCCCGTCAGTGGCAGAATCTTGAGGTTGCCCGCGAGAATGACGAGCGTCTGGATGGCGAAGATCGACCCGATGCCGCCCGCCAGCAACTGCTCGAAGGAATCCGTCGCACGGATGGCGATGCGGAAGCTGCGATAGATCAGCAGGATGAAGATGCCCAGGATGGCGAAGAGGCCCGCCAACCCAAACTCTTCGCCGATGGCGGCGGCGACGAAGTCGGTCTGCACGGCGGGTACGAAGTTGGGGTGGCCCAGCCCGAAGCCCTGGCCGAGGATGCCGCCGCTGCCCAGCGCGATCAGCCCCTGCACCACCTGGTAGCCTTTGTCATTCGCCACGCCCGGCGCGAAGGCGTTGCCGACGACCGAGACGCGGTCGCGCACATAGCTGAAGAGGTTATACGCGATGAGCGCGCCCCCCGCGAAGCCGCCTAGGCTGTACCACACATATGAGAGTCGCCCGCTGGCCAGGTAGATCATCGAGATGAAGATGCCAAAGATCAGCAGCGCCACACCCAACTCGCGCAGCACCACGAAGAGCAGCAGCGAGATCAGCAACATCGCCACCAATGGGCTGAGGTGCTTCAACGGGGGGATGTAGAAGGGGCCGAAGCGTTTGCCATCCATCGTCAGCATCTCGCGGTTCTCGGCCAGGTAGCCCGCGAAGAAGATGACCAGACAGATCTTCAACAACTCGGAGGGCTGGAAGGCGAAGCCGATGGCGCTGATGTACAACTGATCATGGGTGGGGCTGTCGAAGTTGATGTGGCGCGCGGCGTTGACGACCGAGATGCCCACCAAGAAGATGCCCGCCGCCGCCCAGGTATATTTGTAGAGGCGCAACCAGCGCAGACTACGTGTGGCGAAGAGCGTGCCCAGGCAGAAGCCGATGCCGATGATCACCCACACCAACTGCTTGATGCCCAGGTTCGCCGGATCGATCTGCGGGGTCGGGCCGAGCCGCGTCGCCATCAGCACGCCCATGCCGCTGAGCATGCCCACTATGGGCAGCAGCGTGCGGTCGGCATTCGGCGCGAGCCAACTGATGGCGACATGCGCCGCCACCAGCGCGATGATCAGCAACAATTGCGGCGCGAAGACATCGACGGCGGGCAGGTTGTTGACGTTGATCTGCTCGGGGATCTTGTTGTTGTTGTGCCCCGCGATGTATTGCAGTTGAATCAAGCCGAGCAAGATGAAGGACGCGGGCAAGATCAACAAGAACAGTTCCGACCAGCGATAGCGCCGCAGATCGAAGAGATTTTTGACGTTTTGTTGCATCAGCAAATGCTCCTATTGCGGCTAGCTCACGGGACGAGGCGAAAGCGGACATCGCCGACGCGCAAGATGTCGCGCGGCCTGACGGCGACGGGCTTGTTGGCTTCGAGTTGCTGGTCATTCAGGAAGGTGCCGTTGCGGCTGCCCAGATCCTCGACCCACAAGGAATTATTGCGATAATAGATGCGGGCGTGTTCCATGGAAACCACGGTGCTTTCCAGCACGATGGTGTTGATGGGCGCGCGACCCATGTTGGTGGGCGAGACGATGTCGAGCTGGGCACCGGGGGCCAGCGGCGCGCTGCCGCTATCCACCACGACCAGGTGGCCCAGCACCGCGCGCTGCGCCTGGGTCTGCGCCTGCACCGTCGCCACGCGCAGGTCGCGTCGTGCTACTAGCACCACCTGCAAGATGAAGAGGTAGAGGACCACGACCGAGACGACGCGCAAGATGAGCAGCGTTTCCTCAAAGGTGAGATTCATGGTTGGGACTTACCTCCGCTCAAAGACGAAGCTATAACTGCCGATGCCGACGACATCGCCGGGATGCAAGATGGCCTGACGGGTGAGGATGCCGTTGACCAGCACCCCATTGAGGCTGCCCAGGTCATACAGCACGAACTGCCCGCGCTCGAAGCGGATCTCGGCATGGAAGCGCGAGATGCGCTCTTCCCTGATGACGATATCATTCGTGCGGTGCCGTCCGATATGAATTACCTCACGATTCAGGGGGTAGCGTTGCCCCGGCCCCTGCGCTGTGCGCATGACCATGGCGGCGTCGGGCAGCACGACGGGCGAGCCGGGGGCCGCTGTGCCGCCCTCCGCGTTGCCCAGCGGCTGCGGCGGAATGGCCACCGTCATATCCGGCGGAATGTTGCCCAGCGACGGTGCTGGGGCGGCGGGCGCGGCGGCGGAGGCCATCTGCGCGCGGTCCTGCATGGCGGTGGTGATGCGCAGGTCGCCCTTTTTTAGTTGCCCGTCGGCCTCTAGCGTGACGATGGGCGTGGTGATCAGGGTGTAGTTGCGCTGGCGTGCCACCGCGATGAGGCCCTCTTGCAGTTGCCGTGTCAGCAGCCGCGCGAATCCTTGGAAGCGGCTGTAGTCCGACTGGCTGATGTAGATGTGGTAGATATTGGGCACCACCTGCTGGTTGCCGTTGCGGGTGACGTTTTCGTCCATCGCGCGTTCCAGCTTGTTGGCGATCTCTTCCTTTTGGATGCCGCTGCGAAAGATGCGGCTAAAGACGCCCTCGACCGATCCTTGCAAGAAGTCTTCGATGCGTGACATCGCGCTGCGATTCTGGTTCATCCCGCCTCCCCCGTTTCGTGTTCCAAGATATGCCGCGCCGTCGCGACATCGTGCCCCATCTGGGTGATGAGGTCGGCGACGCTGGGGAACGTGCGTTCCTCGCGCAAGCGTTCGATGAGGTCGACGCACAACGTCGCGCCATAGAGATCCACCGTGACATCAAAGAGATAGACCTCGACCAAGAGCGCGCCGCCGCCAAAGACGGGGCGCACGCCGATGCTGGCCGCGCCCTGCCACACCGTTGCGGGCGCCTGCTCTGCCCACGCGCGCACGGCATAGATGCCCTTGGCAGGGATGAGCTTGAGCGGGTCGATGGCGAGGTTCGCGGTGGGGTAGCCCAGTTCGCGCCCGCGCGCGTCGCCATGCACCACCTCGCCGCGCAGTTGGTACGGTCGCCCCAGCAGATCGCGCGCGGCCCCCATCTCGCCTGCCGCCACCAGCGTGCGGATGCGCGTGCTGCTGATCGGTTGGCCTGCCGTCTCGCGCCGGGCGACGTGCTCGACCGTCAGGCCGTGCGCCGCGCCGTAGCTTTGCAGCCAGGCGATGGTGCCCGCCCGCTGGTAGCCCATGCTAAAGTCGTCCCCCTCGGCCAGCGCGACGATGGGCAGGTGTGCCGCCATCTCGGTCATGAAGCGTTCGGGCGACCAATGGGCGAATTCTGGGGTGAAGGGCACGGTGATGAGGTTGTCGACGCCCAGCCCCGCTAGCACCTCGGCTTTTTCGTCGGGCAACATCAGCACGTGGATGGCGCGGTCGGGCTGCAACACGCGGATGGGCGGCGGCCAAAACGTTACCACGGTCGTCTCGGCCCCATGCGCCGCCGCCAGCTCGCGCGTGCGTGCGAGCAGATATTGGTGGCCGCGATGCACCCCATCAAAGACGCCAATGGTGACGGCCTGGGGCGCGCGGAGGGCAACGGCGTCGAGCGCCGCGAAGACGTGCATACGCGGTTCCTGCTGTCTTTCTCGTGAAGATCATCCCTATCCTACCACAGGTGGTCATCCGATGCAACCGCCCCCTGCCTGGTGCGACGGGGGATCGAGGACCGGACGCGAAGGGCGCGAGATCCCATGAAAGACGCGGAAAAAGGGGACGAGACACGAAGGATGCGCAGTTTCGCAAGGACACGAGGGGGAGACGCGCGCACGGAATGACCATGGAAAGAGACGCGGAATGGTGCTTTTGCACGCTTTCGCTGTGCGATCCTGCCTGAGAGACGGCGTATGATAGCGCCGCCTCCCCCAGTGCTGTAGCGAATCGACCGTTCATGCTCGCGTGCATTGCCCACTCAGCGACCAGCGACCGTCATCGGCTGTGCGTCTGTAGGCGATGTCTTGGCGTAGGCGATGAGAAAGAGGACGCCCAGCAACACATCAACGATCCCGATCAGCGTCGTTGGTGAGGAACGATGCAGGATGAAAAGCAGAATGAAGGCGATGCCGCCGACCTTCTCTAAGGCTGCCACGAGCATCATGGGGCGATAGCGCAACGGTTCGCGGGCCAACACAAGGAAGAGCACCTGCCAGGCCAACGTCACGCACGCAAAGCCATAGTAATACTCTGGGTGCGTGATGGCCGGTGGCTGCTGCCGATTGATGGCCCCCTCTAGGATGAAGAGTGGGGCAATCACCACGATCCCATAGATTCCTGCCACGCGGAACACCCTTTGTGCGAATTGCATTTCGTCTCCTTTGCTGCATTGTATCGTTATATCGCCTCCGTCATATGACACTTCGTCATATGACACTAAAAACTATAATCCGCTTCGGCGATATATGGCAAGGGCGGATAGGACGTTTCGTCATATAATCAAGGAACATGCATGGCCTCATCGCGTGCATCGCGGTACAGCGGCAAGCGGCGCGTCAGAGAGAGCGTTGTGGAACGAGAGGCAGTGTGGGCATGGAGCGATCTGAGGCGTACCCGGTCGCGTATGCGATTTTGGGTTTGCTGGCCTTTGGGGGGCCATTGTCTGGCTACGACATCAAGCGCCTGTTTGATCACATCCTCGCGGTGATGTGGGCGACGGCGCAGAGCCAGATCTATAAAGAATTGCGGCATATGAAGGCGCTGGGATGGGTCGCAATGGAGCGCGAAGAGCAAGAATCGCGGCCTGATCGCAAGCTGTACTCCATCACCGAGGAGGGCCGAGCGGCGTTACGCCGGTGGCAGGCACAGCCGCCCGAGGTCTTTCAACTGCGCGATGAGTTGCTGCTCAAGATGCTCTTTGGCTCCTTCGCCGCACCAGGGGATCTGGCGCAGCACCTCCGTGCCAGCATCGCCGCGCATGAGGTAAGCCTGCTGGCATATCGTCAGAACGCGCTCTTTCTTCCGGCACAAGGCTCATTGCAACTGAATCTGAAGCATCCCAATCCCTATGCCAATGGAAGTAAAGATGCCGCCGACAGCGAAGGCGACCCCTATTTTCAGATGGTCACCCGCTTTGCGATCGCTTTCGAGAAGACCTACATTCGCTGGCTGATGGAAACGCTGGAAGAGATCGAGGGGGGGCAACAACCACCGGCACAGGCCGACGAAGCCGAGCCGCAATAGCCTCCGCTGGCTCACCTCACGGTAGTCGGCGTTTGAAGGTGCAGAGATAGGTATTCGTCCACCTGCCATCAAAGTTGGTGTCGCCGCCGATGCGCATGTCCCCGTTAATGCCCATATGCACTGGCACGAGTGTGACAAGCTCCCATCCATCCATCCCGCGTTGGTTGAGTTGCGGGATGAGGGCGCGAAAGTCATAGGGCAACGGCTTCTCGTGGGGCATCATTTGGGCGAAGAACGCTTGCTCAGTTTGCGCATCGGCAGGAAGCAGCGCCATCATGTATTCCCATCGTTCAACTGCAAAACTCACGGGTGATCCCCTTCCTTGGCTAATGTGTGGAGGCGACGGGGCGCGAATTGAGGCCGCGCAGGGTGGCGACCATGCTGGGCAACTGGGCCAGCACGGCGGTGATGTCGGCGTCGGTGGTGCTGTGGCCGAGCGTCAGGCGCAGGGCACCGCGATTCCACGCGTCGTCTAGCCCCACCGCCACCAGCACATGCGAGGGATCGATGATGGCCGAGGTGCAGGCCGAGCCGCTGGCCGCCGCGATGCCCGCGACATCTAGATTGAGCAGCAGCGACTCGCCCTCGATGCCGCGAAAGGCGAAGCTGGCGCTATTCGGCAGCCGCTCGGTCGGGTGGCCCGTCAGTCGGGCATCGGCGATGGTCAGCACGCCCGCGATCAAGCGGTCGCGCAGGGCCAGCAGCCGCGCATTCTCGGCCTCGCGCTCGGCCTGGGCCAACGCTAGGGCCGTCGCCGCGCCGACGATGCCAGGGACGTTCTCGGTTCCCGCGCGGCGGTTGCGCTCCTGCGTGCCGCCCGTCACCTGTGGGGTGATGCGCGTCCCCGTCTTCAGGTAAAGGATGCCCACACCCTTCGGGCCGTAGAATTTATGGGACGCCAAGGAAAGGGCATTCACGCCCAGCCGCGTCACATCCAGGTCCAGCGCGCCGCCCGCCTGCACCGCGTCGGTGTGCAGGGCGATGCGGCGCGGACGGCACAACGCCGCGATCTCGCTGATGGGCTGGATGGTGCCGATCTCGTTGTTGGCGTACATCACCGACACCAGGACGGTGTCATCGGTCAGCGCGGCGGCGACCTCCGCCACGCGCACCTGCCCAGCAGCATCGACCGGCAGATAGGTGACGCGATAGCCTTCCGCTTCGAGCGCCTGGCAGGTGTGCAGCGCGGCGTGGTGCTCGATGCTGGTAGTGATGATGTGGTTGCCCCGCTTTCGGCCAGATGCCGCGATGCCGCGCAGCGCCAGGTTGTCGGCCTCTGACCCGCCACCGGTGAAGATGATCTCGGTCGGGCGACACTGCAAGATGGCCGCCACCGTCTCGCGCGCGTCATCCACTGCGGCGGCGGCGGCGCGCCCCAAACCATACACCCCGCCAGGGTTGCCGAACTGCTCGGCGAAATAGGGCAGCATCGCGGCGACCACGCGCGGGTCGGTCGGCGTGGTCGCCGCGTGGTCCAGATAGATCGTGCCATCAGCGAGGGGCATGTCGCACCGTTCCTTTTATAGGGAGAGAAACCTCGTTACGCTCTATGCAGAG
>JBBQSR010000040.1:0-13124 GCA_038234855.1 Ktedonobacterales bacterium
CGGTGATCTTCGTATCTCGTCTCCTTGGGCGTTTAGATGCGGTGCTGCACCATCACCGACGCGCGGAGGCGGGGCGACGGCGGTTGCTGCCCGGCACGAACTTCGACAGTTCTTTTTGCTTCTCGAAGCCGACCATGTGGCTGGGGTAGATGCGGATGAAATAGTAGATCCAGTAGAGGACGATGACTACCAACCACCCGATCCACAGTACGTGCCAGATGCGCCAGGCGAAGAACGAGGTGGTCAGCGCGTAGCGAAAGCCCAGGACGACGAACCCCGCGATAGCCCACGGCACCAACTGCGCCTCCATGCGGTCCAAGAAATATTTGCGAACGCGATGATTTTTGATGCTGGGGATCTTTTTGCGCCCCTCGAAATGATAGTACAGCGGGAACAGCACCCCAAGGACGCCAAGAAGGAGCAGCCACCAAAAAAAGTTCATTGGTGTGGGCTGGCCCGAAGTCGAGTTGAGCCCCTCAGTGGCTGGGTCGGTAAAGAGCCAAGGGATCAGATTACCCATCAGTGACCTCCCGCAACGCTCAGACAATTTCAGTGGTGCGCTGCGCATAACAGACTTTCCCTCATCATATCAGAAAGAGAAAATCAGGTCAAACTGATGGGATCTTTGCGCGGCAATCCATGGACAGATGGCATCCCGAGGGGATGCGCGCTGGGGTTGTTTCCCGCATTTGCAGGTCCCCTAGGGAATCTCTTGACAAATCGCATCGAATCTGCCATACTGACTGCGCTACGGTTTTTCGATGATGGAAGACCGCTAGGGGGCAGTTATCCAAGTGGTTAAAGGGAACTGACTGTAAATCAGCTGGTGAAAGCCTTCGTAGGTTCGAATCCTACACTGCCCACCCGGACACGCATGTTGGCGCGGCGTGCGGCCCTTCGTCGGGGCAGCGCGGTGCCACTCATCGCATCTCTTGTGGCCACATCAGGTGCGCTGGCAACAGCGTGTGCGAGTCTGGAATGCCCACGTAGCGCAGCGGTAGCGCACAATCTTGGTAAGGTTGGGGTCACGGGTTCGATTCCCGTCGTGGGCTCCAGTTTGGGTCCCTTCGTCATCAGGTGGCATGCCTGGCGCAGCCTGATTTTCGTAGGGACGTTTTCTATGTCTGAGTGTACACACAAGGCGCAGCCCCGTGAAACAGCGGGGAGGCACGCGACGGCCCGCCTAGCGGGTCGCCTGAGGAGGATCAGCAAAACCCCATGGGGAAGCAGAAATTCGTCCGCAATAAGCCACATGCGAATGTCGGCACCATCGGTCACATCGACCATGGCAAGACGACCTTGACGGCGGCCATCACCAAGGTGATGTCGAAGTCCAACAAAGAGAACAAGTACGTCGCCTTCGACCAGATCGACAAGGCCCCCGAAGAGCGCGAGCGCGGCATCACGATCTCCATCGCCCACGTGGAATATGAGACCGAGAAGCGCCACTACGCCCACGTCGACTGCCCAGGCCACGCCGACTATATCAAGAACATGATCACCGGTGCCGCCCAGATGGATGGCGCGATCCTGGTCGTTTCCGCGCCGGATGGCCCCATGCCCCAGACGCGCGAGCACATCTTGCTCGCCCGCCAGGTCGAAGTCCCCGCCGTCGTCGTCTTCCTGAACAAGGTCGACATGATGGACGACGAGGAACTGCTCGAACTGGTCGAGCTGGAAGTCCGCGAACTGCTGAACAAGCAGCGTTTCGCCGGCGATGACATTCCCATCGTGCGTGGTTCCGCGCTGAAGGCGCTGGAAAGCACGGGCGACTTGTCGCGCAACGACGAAGCGGCCAAGTCGATCTGGGCACTGATGGACGCGGTGGATGACTACATCCCCACGCCCCCACGCCCCACCGACAAGCCGTTCTTGATGCCCATCGAAGACGTCTTCGGCATCAAGGGTCGTGGCACCGTCGTGACGGGCCGCATCGAGCGCGGCATCGTCAAGGTCGGCGAAGAGGTCGAGATCGTCGGCTTCACCGAGACGGCCCGCAAGGTCGTCTGCACGGGCGTCGAAATGTTCCAGAAGACGCTGGACCAGGGCGAGGCGGGCGACAATGTCGGCTGTCTGCTGCGCGGCGTCGAGCGTGTGGACGTGGAGCGCGGTCAGGTGCTGGCGAAACCCGGCAGCATCAAGCCCAAGACCAAGTTCAAGGCGGAAGTCTACGTGCTGACCAAGGACGAGGGCGGGCGTCACAACCCCTTCTCGAACGGGTATCGCCCGCAGTTCTACATCCGCACCACCGACGTGACCGGCGAGATCCGTCTGCCCGAGGGCATCGAGATCGTCATGCCCGGTGACAACGTCACGATGAGTGTGGAACTCATCACCCCCGTCGCTCTCGAAGCGGGCAGCCGCTTCGCCATCCGCGAGGGTGGTCGCACCGTCGGCTCGGGCGTCGTGGTCAAGTTCGACGACTAGTTTCCCCATTGGTCGTCACGCGTTCCCCGTCCCATTCGTGGGGCGGGGACGTTGCGTCTGCGAAGTGCATGCCCGCCCGGCTCGTCACTCCCCCATTTGTTATGAAGGTAGACATCGCGCGGGTTATGCGGTACAATGAGCGTGCATACCCACTCTCAAGAGGAGACTGAGCCACAATGGCTTCCAAAGGCAAAGATAACCGCATTGTGATTGCGTTGGCTTGTGCGGAATGTAAAGAGCGCAATTACCACACCATGAAGAATCGCAAGAATGATCCCGAGCGCCTGACGCTGCGCAAGTATTGCCGCCGCTGCCATGGGCATCGTGAACACCGCGAGACGAAGTAAGATAAGGGAGGCCCCACCATGGCCAGCCGCACTTCGCGTCGACGCGAGACCCTGCCCGAGGACGATCATCTCGAGGGTGAGGAGTCCACGGCGTTGGTCGATGAATCGGCCATCCTGGAAGACGACAACGATCAGGCGCTCACCGTCGCTGATGACCGCGACCTCGACGTTCCCACGCCCGTCGCCATGCGCCGCCGCCCCTGGTACGAATTCCTCCCGAATTGGATCCCTGGGCGCATCCGCAACTCGATCATCGAGCTGAGCAAGGTGACATGGCCGACGCGCCAAGAGACGACCGACAAGACCGTGACGGTCATCGTCTTCGCGGTGATCTTCGCCATCGTTTTCTTCGCCGTCGACCAGCTTTTCACCATCGGCCTGGGGGCCATCACCGACCGCATCGTCGGCAAATAGGCCGCCACGACGCACCGTACCCGCACGAAGGAGCATTTCCCTATGGCGACAAAGCGCCCAGCCCGTAAGGATGCTGATGCCGCTGCCGAGGAACAGGCGAGCGCGGCCCCCCCTGTGGTGGCGACGCCGGGTGCTCCGCACATCGTTCCCACCGGGCGGCGTTGGTACGCCGTCCACACCTACTCGGGCTACGAAAATAAGGTGAAGGTGCAGCTCGAAGCGCGCATGCAGACCATGCATGTCGCCGACCGCATCTTCCAGATCCTCGTGCCCATCGAGGAAGTCACCGAGGTTCGCAACGGCGAACGCCGCACCGTCAAACGCAAGGTCTTCCCCAGCTACATTCTGGTGGATATGCTGCTGGATGACGAGTCGTGGCTCTGCGTCAAGGGCACCCCCGGTGTGACGAACTTTGTCGGCAACACCTTTGGCACCGCGAATGAGCCGTTGCCGCTGAGTGAGGAAGAGATCGAAGCCATCCTCAAGCAGGTGAAGCAACGCGACGAAGGCGAGAAGGTGCCGACCGTCCTGCCCAAGTTTACTATCGGGCAATCCGTCAATGTCATCGATGGCCCCTTCGCGGGCTTCATCGGGCAGATCAGCGAGATTCACCCCGAGCGCACCAAGTTGACCGTGCTCGTCTCGTTCTTCAACCGCGAGACGCCCGTCGAACTGGATTACCTGCAAGTCGAAAAAGTCTAGGTCCCAACAACGCCGCATCGGTCCGCGCCTCACCGCCCGGACATCACGAGGTAGGGCAGCATCTGCCCGCATGCACCTCATAAGGAGTACGCACGCGCCATGGCGAAACGTGTCAAGGCAGTCATCAAGCTGCAAATTCAGGCCGGCAAGGCGACCCCCGCGCCGCCTATCGGT
Organism: Ktedonobacterales bacterium; assembly: GCA_038234855.1. Classification (GTDB taxonomy): domain Bacteria; phylum Chloroflexota; class Ktedonobacteria; order Ktedonobacterales; family JACDGC01; genus JACDGC01. Next base: position 4,065 of record JBBQSR010000040.1, read on the forward strand.
ACCGCGCTCGGTCCCCAGGGCATCAACCTGGTGATGTTCTGCAAAGAATATAACGAGCGCACGGCGACGATGGTCGGCTCCGTCGTCCCCGTGGAGATCACGATCTACGAAGATCGCTCCTTCGCCTTCATCACCAAGACGCCCCCCGCCGCAGACCTCCTCCGCAAAGAGGCCAAGGTCGAGAAGGGCAGCGCCACCCCGAACAAGACCAAGGTCGGCAGCATCACTAAGGCGCAACTGCACAGCATCGCTGAAACCAAGATGAAAGACCTCAACGTCAACAGCGTCGAGGCCGCCGAAAACCTTATCGCAGGCACCGCGCGCAGCATGGGCATCAGCATTACCGAGTAGCATGGTGGTCGTTGCCCCGTGGCCCCACGCATAGGCGCTCATCGTGCTGTCGTCCCTCCCCATCTACCAGTGGGGAGGGACCCGAGCAGATCTACCACCTTTATATAGAGTGCTAACGCTTCCCCAAAAATCGCTTTTCATGATCCCCCCTAGTTTCCGTAACCGACTCATGTTATACTAGCGATGACATCCGACATTTCGGCATAGGCCCCGGCGCTGGCCTCGCGCGAGACCGCACTGGGCACAGAGAGGAACGGTATCATACCATGGCCACCGTCACCAAGGCGCGCCCCGCCACCGTTGGCACCACGAAGACCGCCACTAAGCCGCTCGGCAGCAAGGCATCTGCCACCACCCCCGTCACCGCGAAGGGCAACTCCGCCACGCGTGGCGGTGCCACCCCCGCCGCCAGCATCCCCCGCCCCAAGATGGGCCGCTTTATGATGGGCATGGTCGCGTACCTCATCGGCTCCTATGTCATCCAATATCTCGTCATCTTCTTGGATGTGAAGTTCAAGTGGGGGCTAGAAAAGAAGACGGTCGTCACCTTGCCCCTGCTGGGGCCGATCAACGGCATCACGCTCGTCTTCATGCTGTCACTGGTCGGGTTGCTCTTCGCGCTGTATAAGTTCCGCGTGTTGCCGTCGGCGTCGAGCTTGCGTCAGCAGCCCGCCACCGCGACGACCGCAGCCAAGGGGAGCATCGCCACGAAGGGCACCACATCTGCCAAGGGCACACAGGCCAAGGCCAATGCCACCGTCGGCAAACCCACCACCGGCAAACTCGCCACCGCGACCGCTGGTGCCAACACCAAGGGTACCGCGAAAAAGGCAACGGCTGTCGTGACGGAGGAAGCCCCCGGCGAGAACGACGACCTGTACCATCAGGTGCGTTCGCAGATGCGAGCCCAGGCCCGCAAGCGCAAACGGTAGGTCGTCCCATGCCCCGCCTTCCTCTCATCCCGCCGGAGGCCATGTCCCCCGCCGATCGCGCCGCGCTCGATGCCCTGGCCACGCGCCAGGTGCCGGGCGCGGACGAGGGCGTCTTTGGGGCCATGGCTCACGTGCCCGCCATCATGCACACCGCGCTCGACCATCTGGATGCGCTATTGGCCCCAGGCGCGCTCCCCGCTGATTTGAAGCACCTGATCGCCACGCGCGTCACCTTGATCAATCCCTGCGTCTTTTGCGTGCAGATGGCGCTGGCGAAGCGGTTCGACATCCCAAAGGATCTGCTCGATGCCCTAGTGCAGCTTGACGCGCACCAATCGCGCTTCACCCCCGCGCAATATACCGCCATCCGCTATGCCGAGATGGTGACGACCTCCCCGACGGATATCGATGCCCGCCTGTGGTCCGAGGTGCAAGCGCACTTCTCGGATGTCGCCATTGTCGAACTGACCGCGCTCATCGGCTTCATCAATTACCTGAATCGTTTCGCTGACGCGCTCGGCCTCAGCTAGGGAGAGGAAACCCCGTGATGTCTGACCCCACCCCCGCCGACGCCATCCCCCCGCGCCCCAGCGCCGACGCCGATGCCGAACCCATGGCCGCGCTATTGACCGACCTGCAATCACTCAGCGACTATCTGCATAGCCGCAGTCGCCAGACCTACGACATGGCGACTCGCTTCGCGCAAAACGCGCGCCGCAGCGAAGACACCCGCGCCTATGACGAACGCCAGACCGTGATGCTGGAATATCAACACCACATCTGGCAAGAGATCGCCGGATTGGTAGATCGCCTCGTCACCCGCTACACCGACAGCGACGAGTCATAGGCGCGGCGACGTATCGCTGTTCCCCATACCGTCCCTGGCAAAGGCTCGTCCCCGTGAAAGGAACCGTCACCGATGTCGGACCGCAGCATTGAAGCGTCTGTCAGCGCGCACTACGGCGCGTGGAACCTGCTCGACAGCATCCGGGCCATCTTGCTGGCCGAGGGCATCACCCCCGAGACGGCCACAGCGGACCAATTGGCACCGCTCGACCATTTCCACACCTTTGGCGAGGCGGGTACGGCGGAGCTTGCCCGGTTGGCGCACCTCACCCCCGCTACGCGCGTGCTCGACGTGGGGGGCGGCGTCGGCGGTCCGGCGCGCTACATCGCCAGCCACCATGGCAGCGACGTGACGGTGCTGGACCTCACCCCTGCCTTCTGCGAGGCGGGCACGGCCATGACCGAATGGCTGCACCTCACCGACCGCGTGCATTTCGTCGTCGGTAGCGCCCTCGCCATGCCCTTGGCGGACGCCAGTTTCGATGTCGTCTGGACGCAGCACGCCGCGATGAACATCGCCGACAAAACGGGATTGTATCGCGAGATCTTTCGGGTGGTTCAGCCGGGCGGGCGCTTCGCGATGTTCGACATCCTGGCGGGGCCGGTGCAACCGATACAGTTCCCTGTGCCCTGGGCAAGTGATGCCAGCACCAGCTTCCTGCTGACACCCGCCGAGGTGCGCGCCGCCGTCACCGCCGCTGGTTTCACGGAGGATACCTGGCTCGATGGCGCTGAATTGGTGGCCCGTCTGCGCCCCCCCGGACAAACCGCGCCCATGCCAGTCGTGGGCAATGGTCGCCTGGGACCGCAACTTTTCATGGGGGCAGATGCCGACCTGCGCGTGGCTACCATCATGCGCGATATGCAAGAGGGTCGCGCCCTCGTCGGCATGGGCATCTTCACACGGCCACAGGGCTGATGCGGCGCACCGCTGAGTTATCCTTTATCTGCCGGCGAAGCGGTCGGTGGCCCGCACGATCTCGGGGAAGATGCCCGTGCTGTGCCCGGCGTCATCGACGATCACCAGGTCCGCGCGCGGCCACACGCGATGCAGTTCCCAGGCGTTCCCGATGGGTGCCTGGAAGTCGTAGCGGCCATTGATCAAGATGGCAGGGATGTCGGCCAACACGCCCACATCGCGCAGCAAGATGCCATCCGCCAGCCAGAGATTGTGCGCGACGTAGTGCGTCACGATCCGCGCGAATGCCTGGGCGAACGCGGGGTCAGCGAACATTGGGGATAGCCCTGGGGTCGGTGGCCAGTTCGGCGTGGCTGACTCCCATAGGCACCAGGCGTCGGTGGCCTGCTGGCGCACGAGGGGGTCGGGATCGTTGAGGCGGCGGGCATAGGCCGCCGCGATGTTGCCCCCCTGCTCATCGGCTGGCAGTGCCGCGCGCAGACGGTCCCATTGCTCAGGAAAGAAGAGCGCCACCCCGCCGCGAAAGAGCCAGTCTAGCTCCGCGTGGCGGCCCGTCGTGACGCCAAAGAGGACCATCTCGGTGACGTGGTCGGGGTACTGCTCGGCGTAGGCGAGCGCCAGAGTACTGCCCCACGAGCCGCCCAGCACCAGCCAGCGATCGATCGCCAGATGCCGCCGCAGCCGCTCGATGTCGGCGACCAGGTGCGGCGTCGTGTTGCTGTCGAGATCCGTGGTGGGGTCGCTGGCGTGGGGCGTGCTGCGCCCGCAGTTGCGCTGGTCAAAGAGCACGATGCGATAAACCGCCGGGTCAAAGAACTGGCGGAAGCGCGGTGAACACCCCGAGCCAGGGCCACCATGCAGGATGATGGCGGGCTTTCCCGTCGGATTGCCACAGACCTCCCAATAGAGGTGCTGCCCATCGCCGACCGCCAGCATGCCCTGCGCGAAGGGTTCGATGAGGGGGTGTAGCTCAGCCATGATGTTGCGCGACCTCTCTGCCCCCCGCCATCGGTGGGATGAAAACGACCTCGTCGCCCTCGGCCAGCGCGGCGTCCTCGGCGGCGAAAGCGCGGTTGCGGGCCGCCACACAGCGCACGAGGATCGGCGCGATGGCCGGGTAGCGCGTGGCAAGCGTCGCGCGCACCTGGGCGATGGTCGCGGCGGCGGGGAGATCCAGCGCCTCCTCGGTTTGGCCCAGCGCCTCGCGCAGCGCGGCGAAGTAGCGCAGACGAATCTTCATGGGTGCGCCGCCCCGGCCAAGCGTCGCTCGACCAGCGCGAGCAGTTGTTCGCGGCGATACGGCTTCACCAAGACATCGGCGAATCCCATGCTCAGTGCCCGCTGGCGCTCCTCGGCGTGCGCGTGCGCGGTGATGGCGACCAGCGGCACCTGCGCGTAGCGGGGTCGTGCCCGCAGCGCCCGCGCCAGGCCATAGCCATCCAGCAGCGGCATCGACAGATCGGTGAGGATGAGCGCGGGCACCTCGCCCTCGAGCAGCGCCAGCGCCGTTTGGCCGTCCGCCGCCGAGTGCAAGCGATAGCCCGCCCGACTCAGAATCATCTCGGCCAGCATGCGGTTGGCGGCGTCATTTTCAATGAGCACGATCAGCGGCGATGTCGTCACGACGCGTTGCGGCATGCGAGCTTCCCCGAGCGATGCCATGCGAGCCACCCCTTTTCGACCGCCTCTAACCAGTGGGGCACAGCCAGCACCCGACAGATGATGCGCTGCATTATCCTATAGCGATGGAGTTTCCCTGATACGCTCTATTATAGCATGCTACACAACTTGCGCTAGACGGCTCGCGGTGCATGGCCCTATTCTTCGCGTTGATCTTGTCGATATGATAGGCACACAAGAGTGCGAACGGACATCGCGGCACACCCCATCGTGCCGAGGAGGCCCCCCATGTCTACTGCCCGCATCATTCCTTTTCCTGCTGCCGACCTGCCGAGCGCCCTCGATGCATTTGCCAATGCGCCCCGTGACGCCGCGCAGCCAGTCACCACCGTGGTCATCACGCCCGCGCAGGGCGAGGGCTGGGTGCCGTCCCTGCGGCTGCGCTACCCCGCCGCCTCGGCTTCCTTTGATCGCTGGGTCGCCGCCGAGCCGGTCGGCGCGGACCAGATCGTCCGCTGACGACAGCGCCCGTGCCCATCGCAGAGGGGACACCTCTCAGCGACGGACACGGGCGTGCACAACTTTGGAAAAACGGGGGGCAGGGGACGCAGTACCGCAGGCGTGACAGCGCGACGGTGCGCTGTGGCCATGTGCGGGCGGCTTCATCCGCTGGCGTCATCCGGCGACACCTGCCCTGGGGGCAAGACTTAGCGCGCGAAGAAGCGCGAGAAGTTCAGGCTGCGCGCCTTGTCGCCCTGCTGCTTTTCCCAGCGAGCGAATTCGTTGATGGCGACGCGCTCGCTGGCATCGTCCAGCACCTTGCCGACCACCGCGAAGGTGGGCGAAAGGAGGCCGACAAAGGCCCCGAGCTGCTGCGACTCGCGGTATTGGCGCTCCGTGGGCTGCTGCTTGGCGACCTTCTTGGTGTTCTTCGCCTTGCCCAGCTTCGGCGTGCTCACGCGGTTCCAGATCCCCACCGAGAGGACCAGCGAGGCGGCGGACAGGCCATAACAGACCTTCGCCGTCGTCGCCAGCACCACCGGCAGCGCCGAGGGGCGATACGACGTGGCTTGCTCGGACTTGTTGCTATTTTGGTTGTTGGTCAGCGTCTTTTGCTGGGGCTTCTCTTGCGTCTGCTGCATGAAACTCTCGTTTCCTCCATCATAATCTGTGTCCCATGGTATCTTTTTCGGCGTGTTGGGGGCATTCGCGCACCCCTCCATAGCGACGCGGCGACATGTTGGGGACAAATAGCCCCGTGTCCACGTCGCGCGGGCACCTCGCTAGGCAGGTGTCGGCCACCGCTAGAGGCTTTCTTTGCCGATCAGCCCATAGAAGGCGAGTTTGACGAGGCCCATCATATACTCGGCGCTCCGCTGCATGAAGTCTGGTTGGTCGAGCAGCGTCAGAAACATCGCGAAATAGTCGAGGATGGCTTCATTGGGGATCGTGGGGTCGATGACGCCCTCGCGTTTGCCGCATTCGATCAGTTTGAGATACAGCGGCACCCCGCGCACCAGCGAGACTTCCTTGAGCATGCGTTGCAAGACTGGGTCGGTCCAGGCGGCGCTATCCATGGGGGAGCGCCCGACGAGTGCGATGCCCTGTTGCTTTTGATCCAGGGTCAGGCGCATCTTTTCCATGAAGGGGATGTCGCGGTCGAGCATCGCCTCGTATTGCGTCATCGCGTCGTCCATGTAGACCATCAGGGTTTCGCGCGCCAGCGTCATCTTGTCGCCGAAATATTTGAAGATGGTGACGGGTGAGACGCCCGCCCGTTTCGCCACGTCGCTGACGCTGACGCCCGTGATGCCTTGCTCCAGGAATAACGCTTCCGCCGCCGCCAAGATGGCGTCGCGCTTCTGTTGCGTCCGCCGCTCGAACCCATTCATCGCCTACACACCTCATGTGAAGTATAGCATTATTCTGAACTCTGACACGCATAAAGTTTAAAACAGCTTGACAATGCGCGTGCTCTCAGGTATTCTGAACTTGCAGAGGTGTTTCAGTTCAGAAATTTACGGGAAATGAGGAGGGCCGACGAGGGAGCGCATCAGCGGCGGTTGGGTGCTCTTGACTTGTATCAAGAATCCGCATACTATGAGGCATGACTAAAATTTAATTTCGATTTAGCGTAAATCGTGACGCTCAAGGGAGCGCGGAAGGACTATTCCTCATGGCGCACATCATCGCGACCGACCATCTGACCAAGAGCTATGGCCGCAGCCGGGGTATCGTCGATGTCACCTTCACGGTCGAGGAAGGCGAGGTCTTTGGCTTCCTCGGCCCGAACGGCGCGGGCAAGACGACCACCATGCGCGTGCTGATGGGGCTGCTGCGGGCGACCGCTGGCACCGCCACCATCGGTGGCCTCAACATCTGGGGCCAGAGCACCGAGGTCAAGCGCCTCGTCGGCTATCTGCCGGGTGAACTGGCGCTGGACCCTGGCCTGACGGGCGCGCAGATCCTGGCCTATCTGGGCAATCTGCGCGGCGGCGTAGATGAAACGTATCGGGGCCAACTCATCGACCGCCTGGGGCTGGACCCCAGCAAACGCTTCCGCGACTATTCGCGTGGCAACAAGCAAAAGATCGGCCTCATCCAAGCCTTCATGCATCGCCCACGGCTGCTGATCCTCGACGAACCCACCAGCGGCCTCGACCCGCTGAACCAGCAAGAGTTTTACGCCATGGTCCACGAGGTCAAGGCCGATGGCCGCACCGTCTTCCTGTCGTCGCATGTACTGCCCGAGGTCGAGCACACCTGTGACCGTGTCGGCATCATTCGCGCGGGCGCGCTGGTGACGGTGGACCGCATCGCCGCGCTCCGCGACCTGAAGCGCCACATCGTCGACATCACCTTCCCCGCCGCCGCGCAAACCACCTGGTTCAGCGGCATCGCGGGTGCCCAAGACATCGCCCTGAATGGCGACAGTCGCACCATCCACCTCACCGCGCAGGGCGACCTGAGCGCGGTCATCCAGGCCGCCGCCCAGCACGGCGCGACCAATATCGAAGCGCGCGAACCCAGCCTCGAAGAGGTCTTCCTGCGCTACTATGAGCGCGATGGGCAGCCCGCCCCGGAGGCCAGCCATGTGGTTTAAGAGCATCTTCCTGAAAACCCTGCGGGATTACCGCGTCGCCATCCTGGGCTGGGGCCTGGGGCTGGGGCTGTTGATGTACGCCGTGCTCGCCGCCGTATCCACTGTGCTAGGGACGCCAGCGGCACGCGCCGCCCTGGTCAGCCTGACCGCGTCATTCGCCTGGCTCGCCGAGCCAGTGAAGGTTGACACCGCCGGAGGCTACGCGACCTGGAAATATGGCTTCACCATCTTGATTTTGGCGCTGTGGCCGTTGCTGGTGAGCAGCCGCCTGTTGCGCGGCGAAGAGGAGCGCGGTTCGCTGGATGTGCTGCTCTCGGTTCCCCAGGGGCGGCTGACCGTCGCGCTGCAAAAGCTGGCGGCGGTGTGGGCATCTCTGCTGGCGATGGGTCTGCTCACTGGGCTGCTGACCTTCCTGGGCGGCGTGGGCGTGCACGCGGATTTTGGTCTGGGCGGCGCGCTGCTCTTTGGCCTGAACCTCGCGCTGATCTGCGCGGTCTTTGGCGGCATCGCCCTGGTGTTCGCGCAGTTCACCCACGATCAGGGGACGGCGGCAGGCATGGCGGGGGGCGCGCTGCTGCTTTTCATCGTGCTGGATATGGCGCACCGCGTCATCCCCGGCACGGAATGGTTGAGCCGCCTTTCCCCGGTCTATTACTACAACCTCAGCAAGCCGCTCATCCCGTCCTATGGCGTCAACGTGGGCGCGCTGCTGGTCATGTTGGCCCTGACCATCATCCTGAATGGGGCGGCGCTCTGGCTCTTCGTGCGACGTGATGTGGGGGCCACCGTCGCGCTGCCAGCGTGGCTGCAACCGCCCACGCGGGATGTGGTGGCCACGCGCGCCATGCCTGTGAACGCCTGGTCGCTGCGTTCGCTCTATGCGCGCAGCCTGGCGCAGGTGGTGCGGCCCGCCCTGTGGTGGACGCTCGGCATCGCTGGCTTCGCTGGCTGGATGATCGTGGTCGTCAAGCAGACCGAGAGCAAGTTAGCCGCCATCTATAGCGGTTCACCGATCCTCAAGGATCTGCTGACCAAGGTCGGCGGCGGCGACACCGCGACGAATGCTGCGCTATTGAGCGCGCTCTTCATCATCCTGCCGCTGTTGCTGATGTCTTTCGCCGTCACCCAGGCGAGTCGCTGGGCGGCGGATGAGGAGAATGGGCGGCAAGAATTGGTGCTGGCGACCCCGCAGCCCCGCCTGACGGTCGTGCTGGCGCGCTTCGGGGCGCTGGCCACGGCCACGGTGCTCATCAGCGTGCTGACCTTCGCCATCACGGCGCTGGCGTCGG
>JBBQSR010000041.1:0-13116 GCA_038234855.1 Ktedonobacterales bacterium
CGCACCGACCCAGGCCGCAGCGACCCTGCCATGCGCCTGGCCGAGCACGACGCGGTACGCCGCGCGCTGGATGCCCTGGTGCCTCGCGCGCGGGCACGGTTGATCTTACGCGAGGTCGTGGGGCTGAGCGGTGCCGAGGCCGCACAGGCGCTGGGCATGACGCCGCTCGCCGCCAAAACGGCACTCTTTCGCGCCGGCGAACAGTTTCGCCGCGCCTATCTGGAAAAGGGGGAATCCGCGTGAACACCGCACCCACCACCTGCGCGCTGGGGATCGCGCCCGAAACGCTCTCGGCGCTGCGCGATGACCTGCTGCCCCGCGATGACGCCGCACGCCTGGGGCGACACATCCCCACCTGCGCCGCGTGCCAACGCCAGATGCACACCTATGACCTGCTCGCCAGCGCCCTGCGCGCCCAGCGCGTGCCCCAGAGGCGCGCCGAACTGTGGCGTGGCCTGGGCCACGCACGCAGCCTGCGCGCTGGTCAGCAGCAGATGCGGCGCTGGAGCGGCCTGGGGGCCATCGGTGCCGTGTTGATCGCGGTGCTGATTTTCGCGCTGCTGGCCCATCGTGGCACGACCACGCCGCCCGTCACATCTTCGACTTCGACACAACCCACGGCCACGCAGCAAAGCACGCCAACAGTGAGTGCCCCCCCAACGCTCGCCCCCATCACCAACACCATCGCGTCCACCGGCTCGCCCATCCCTGGCCCCCAGTTGCAGTGGCAGATGCAAACCCTGCCCAAGGACTATCAACTGATCGGTGTAAACGCCTTCGCGTTCGCGGTTGCCCCGAGTGAACCCATGACGGCCTATCTATGCAATGAGGGTCTCACGAATCCGTTCCGCTTCTTTGTGACGCATGATGGCGCGGCGAGTTGGTCCGAGCCAGGCACGGTCCAAGGCCTAGTCGATCCACTCTTTTGTACCCCCATCGTTGACGACAATAACGCTCGGCAGGTCATCATCGGTGGCCATGTTATCTCGCATGAAGGCAGCGCCTATGTCACGCGCGACGGCGGCGCGTCGTGGCAGCGCATCCGGGGCATCACCTATGTGCAAGGCTATAGCTCTTGGGGCAACATCGACTATGTATGGGGCAGCGACGCCGGCCCGTCGAATGGCGTCATTGTCCTGCATCTCTATGCTAGCCACGATGGCATGCAGTCATGGCAGCGTATCGATGCGGGCATCGAGGTGCCACGGGGAACGGCGTGGGTCAGCCCCTATGATGGCAGCATCATCATCGCCGATCAAAACGATCTGCCCATCACTGGGGTGTATTGGCGCTCGACCGATGGCGGGCAACACTGGCAGATCGGCCATGCGCCGGGGGCGTTGCAGTTCGCCGTGCCGATGGCGGCGGGGCAGTGGCGGCTCTGCACCAGCAAAGAAGACGCGATACACCTGCCCGCCAGCGCCACCTTCATTTGCAGCAAGGATGGTGGGAAGACCTGGACGGCGTATCCGCCGCTGACCAACGTCAGCCCCTTCAACGGTGTCTCCGCTGATGCCGTCGCGCCGGATGGGACATTGTATGCCTACGTCGTCAGTACCGCCAACACCTCTTTTCGCCTGCTCCCCGGCGCGACGCGCTGGCAATCGCTGGGGCCTGACATCATTCAGAGCGGGAGCACCCATTTCTATCGCGCGCCAAACGGCGGCGGGGTCTATTGGGATATGTCTTCGAATAAAGGTCCACAAAATGAGGTGGCGACTGCCCTTGGTTGAGCTACGTGACACATGCGTAAAAGGGGCGGCATGCTCGATGAAGAAGATGCCGCCCCCTGTCGCCAATGGCTTCACGCTCAGGCGTGGCCGAGCATCGCGGCGCGGATGTAGCGGCCATAGGGTGAGGGCGTGCCGTTCCAGCCGCCCGCCGCCAGCAGATCGGTGGTGCCATTGCCCGCCGTCCAGGCCCAGGCGAAGTAGCCCGTGCGCAACCCCTGGAACTGCCTGATGACAAGCTGGTTATAGTGCGCTCCCCGGTCGAATTCGCCGAACTCGCTGGCGATGACGGGCACGCGCTGCGCGAGATTCAGGAACGCCCCCGGCCAAGCCCAGGGCTGTTTGTTACTGTAATCATAAGGATGGGTGGTATAGACGATGTTGCGCCCGCTGATGGCGTAGCCCGCCGACACCCCTGACAGATCGAAGGCATACGTCAGCCCGCCGACCACCACCAGCCGGTTCGGCGCGAGGCCGTTGACCAGCGACACCAGCGCCTGCATCCCCGGCGTGCCATACGACGTGTTGCGGATCGGCACTTGGCCGCCGTTGCGCCAGAGCGCCCATGAGACGTCGTGCGGCTCGGAATAGATCTCGAAGATCACGCGCGGGTCGTTGGCATATTGCGTGGCGAGGCCGCGCCAAAAGGGTACCGCGTTCATGTCGGGCATCGCGTAAAGCGAGCCGCCATGGAAAATCTCGTTCGAGTTCGGGTAGGGTGTCTCAAGCTGCAAGACGGGCATCACATACAGGCCCGCCGCCTCGGCATTGGCGATGGCCGCCGCCACCGTCGCGCGATAGTCGGGGCACAGGCCCCGCAGATTCAGCCAATAGGCCGATGAAAGGGTCAAGCGCACGGCATTCATGCCCCACGCGCGCATCGCCGCGAAATCCGCGACGCTATAATGGCCGTCGCCGTGGCACTCGAACTCCAGCGCCCAGCGGCTAGCACCCACCAGGGTGATGATGTGCCCCTGACCATCGACGATGTGGTTGCCCCACACGCTCAGGGCGACCGGCGATCCCACATTGGTCGCGGCCTGGGCGGGCACGTTGCCGCCGACCATGGTCGCGGCCAACCCCGCCACCCATACCAACTCCACACAGCGTTGCACTAGGCGTGCGACGACTGTCTGCACTACGTCCATATCCGCCAATCCTCACTGCTTCATCCGTCTCGGTGCAAGCATGAGTTTGGGCGACGCGCTTCCTCCACCCGAGCCATCCGTGTGCAGCGGTGGCGGGCACGTGGCCTGCTCACCTGCTTGACGCTATTGACTATACCGCACACAACCGCCGCTTGTGAAGGGGGCAAGCACGCGCCTAGCTGTGGCCTTCATCAAACTCTCACCCGTGTTTCATGGTCATCTCACCATCGGCGGCTACGATGGGGGTGAGAAAGGGGAACACGACGATGGAATACCCTCCCGCGACCCCCGTGGTCGCCCTGGTCGAGCCGTGCGAACGCGACGCGCACGCCACCCTGCTGACGCTGGATGCGGCGGGCTACGCCGCCCGGTGGTACCGCGCCGCCGCCGACCTGCTGGCCGAGGCCATGGCGAGCGCGCCAGATGTGGTCATCTTGGCAGGCACCCAGCCCGCGCGCTTCGACCAATGGCACGCGGCGCGGGCACTGCGCGCGCTGGACGCGGCGGTGATCATGGCGACCGCCGATGCCGCCGCCCGTCGCGAGGTGCACACTACCCCGCGCGGTGCGGCCTTTGTCGACAGCGTGCGTGCCCCCTGCGACCCCGCCGAGGCGCTGGCTGCCGTGCGGCGCGCCATCCGCGACTATCCGGCGAATCTGCGGGCGGCGGAGCGGACGCGCCACGCAGCGCAGCGCCAATGGCGCGACGCGGTGGGGCACCTTTCCGCTCCAGTACCCACGACCGCGCCAGAGCTACCCCGCCGATGAATCAGCAGGACGATGCCCCGGAATAGGTTGCTCGCGGCACGCTAATCCGTTATACCCAGTGGAGGGCCAGCAGGGTTGCTCGCGCCCCATCTCGTGCCCACAGGAGCGACGGACCCTATGCCGCAGCCACCCCATGACCCGGACCTCACCCATGCCGAAACGATCCGCATCCCTCGCGTTGGGCACACCGGCCCGCTGACCGCCATCAGCCGCCGCCCCACCGAGGTGCTGCGGGCGGTGGCGACGCGCGTACCACGGCGCATCCGTACCCTGCTGGTGTTGGTGCTCGCCACCGTGCTGGTCGGCGTCAGCGTCGTGAATGTCGCATTCGTCCTGGGGGGCCAGCGCGCCAGCCATCGGGCACCGCAGCCGCTAGCGGGCGTGACGGCGACGAGCGCGCCGCTGCTCTTTGGCACCGCGACGCCTGCCGCGAAGGGGACGACCACGCCAGCGGCGACGCCGCGCCCCGTTTTGCCGCCACCACCACCCACCCCGGTGCCAGGCATTCCGCTGCCAGCGGAGCATCCGTTGCCACGGTTTTGCCCGCCACCCACGCCCACCCCGACGCCCGCCGCGACGGCCACGCCCGACCCCAAGGCGACACCACGCCCGACCGCCACACCCGCGCCCACCGCGACGCCAAGCTGCGTCACCTGTCCCTGGCAATTCTCCGCACAGAGCTTCACGCGCGACCAAGTCGAGACGGCGCTGACGAAGGCGGCGACGCTCTACCATCTGCCGCATAACCTGGTGTATGGTGTGGCGCGGCTCGAAAGCGGCTGGAACCCGTACTTCATCTCGTGCTCAGACGACATCGGCCTGATGCAACTGAAGCGTGGCCTATGGCAGAGCATGGATGAACTGGACGTGCCCGAGTGTGGACTGCGCGCGACGGCCTATGACCCCTACGATCTGCAACAAAACGCGTACCTGGGGGCCAAGGTGCTGGCCTGGCTGTCGTGCTTCTTTTCCTATTGGGGCGGCACGGGCGGGGCGAACCTGGCGAACCCTGGTGGCGGCACGATTGATTGGTATTACCAGCAAGCACAACTGGCTTACCCCGACCTCACCAAGGCGGGCAAGCCGAACCCTGCCAGCTTTTGCGGGGCCGTCTACCACGACCCCAACCATCTCGCCTATGCCGCCGTCGCCCCCACCGACGCGCAGGTGTGGAGCTGCCCCTACACCCCGAAAACGGGCGACAGCCCCCTGCTGGATGTGGTCATCAGCGCCTATAACCAGGGGATCGGCACGACCATCAACAACGGCATCCAAAACCAATGGTACGTCGACATTGTGGAAGCGTACATCGTCCAGTATGGACAGCAGTACGGCGCGGGGTAGAAAGAAGAGCAGCAAGGTGGCACCAATTGGTGCCACCTTGCTGCTCTCTGCCGCCTCATCCTCCGCAACGCACTACCCCAAGATCAGCGTCACCTGGCGCACGCGAAAGTCGCGCAGAAAGGTGATTGGCAGCTTGTCGCCCGATTTGTGGTTCTGGACGATGGCGGTCAGTTCGCGCGGATCTTGCACGGGGCGGCCATCCGCCGTCAAGATGATGTCGCGCGAGTGCATGCCGCCCTGCGCGGCGGCGCTGCCCGCCAGCACCTCGATCACGAGCACGCCGCCCTGTTGGTGGTTCGGCAGCGCCTGGGTGAGATTGGGGTCGAAGGTGACAGGCTGGATGGCGACGCCCATCGTCACGCGGTTCGCCGGGCGGCTCTGGTTCGCCTGGGAAAGGAAGGTGAGGATGTTGTCGACCGGGATGACGAAGCCGATGCCCTGGCCATAGGGCACGATGGCGGTGGTGATGCCCACCACTTTGCCCGAGCCATTCACCAGCGGCCCGCCCGAGTTGCCGGGATTGATGGGCGTCTGCGTCTGGATCAAGTTTTGCAGCGAGATGCCGTCCTGGGGCGATTCCAATGGGCGACCGACGGCGCTGACCACGCCCGCCGTCACCGACCAGCCCAGGCCAAAGGGGTTGCCGATGGCGACGACGAGCTGCCCCGGTTGCAGGGGGCTGGCGCTCAGCTCGGCCACGGGCAGCCGCTCCTTCGCGTCGATGCGGATGACGGCCAGGTCATCGCGCCGCTCGGCGCGCATCAGTTGTGCCGGAAAGGTGCGGCCATCGGCGAATTTGACGTTGATCGATCCCGCGTCGGCAACGACATGAGCGTTGGTCAGGATCAAGCCCGTCGAATCATAGATAAAGCCTGATCCCAGGCCCGCGACATTGCGGTCAGAGTACGGGTTGAAGCCGCGCGGCACCCGATTCGTCTCGATCTGCACGACCGTGGGGCCGATGCGTTTCGCGGCATTGATGACGACATCGGAATAGGCGTCGAGGGCTTCTCGTTCAGTTGCCATTGGGGGGTGTCCTTTGTGTGTGCCAAGGAGGAGGCGCACCGCCTGATGCACCTGCTCGCATTACTATTACCTGGTATTATAGCGCGCCTCATCCGCTTTTTGTCGGCCAGCCACCGTGCGTATATCACACTAGCTCAGCATCACCCCACGCTGATGGGTGGACCATGACGGCATTGTCCGTTGGTCCCATCCCCCTGGTACAGCGACCGGTGTCATGCTATACTTAGAACAATAGTTCTATGGCAAGGGCGCGATGAAGAACAGGGCACACGACGGAAAGAAGGTGGCGCATGACACGGATTCTGGTGGTCGACGACGATGCGGCGTTGCGCGACATGCTGGCGTTGATTTTGAGCGGCGAGGGCTACGAGGTGACGACGGCGGGCGACGGCGTCGACGCGGTAGAGTTGCTGGCGTGTGGCATGCGTCCAGCGGTGCTGCTGCTGGACCTGATGATGCCTGAGATGGGCGGCGCGGCGGTGTGCGAGTGGATGACGGCGGCCATCCCCGCCGCTGAACGGCCTCGGGTGGTGATCCTCTCAGCGGGGGTTGGCCCCACCACGAGCCTGCTGGGCGCGGATGCCGCCCTGGCGAAACCCTATGATGTGGATGCCGTGCTGGCCCTGCTGCGGCGGCTGACCGCGCCCGTGCCCGCCCTGCCGCGTCCCATGCCCCTGCTGTCGGCGTTGTCCGCGTCGGCCTGAGCGCATGGCCCAGCCCCCGCCTGCCCTGGACCGAGGGGCGGCGGGGGCTAGCCCAGCCGCCAGCGGCGATAGGTCATGACGCCGCGCTGGTCCAGTTGCGCTTCGAATTCCGCGCGCAGATGTTCCGCGCGCAATGGCGCGAGGAAGAAGGGTCCCAGGAAGGTCATGCTGCGGTCGCCGCCGCGTAGCCGCAGCATCAACCCGAGTGGCAGCGTCTCGATCAGCGTGATCTCGGACCACAGCAATGTGCGCGACTGCCCAAAGGGCGCGATCACGGTGATCTCTTGGCTATTGATCAGCAATCGCTGGCGACACGCCACCAGGACCAGGGCACCCAGGACGACGAGCGCACTGCCCAGCGACACCAGCACCAGCACGCTGGCGAGCACCCCCCAAGCTCCCAGCCCCAGGCCCCCCAGCGCCAGCGCGCTCCCCACCGCGAGCCACAGCGGCCCGATGGGCAGGGTATGCGTCGCCACGGGGTCCAGCAACGTGCCGCCCAGCACCTTCAGTTCCTCTTGCAGACTGGGGGCGAGGACGGTGGGCGAGACGCGCAGGAGGATCTGGCGCAGCAACTGCTGGCCGTTGGTCAGCCCGCCCTCCAGCAGCGTCACATCTTTGCCATCGCTGGAACGCAGCCGCAACAGACCGAAATGGCGACTGACATCCTCGATCAGCCGCCAGCGGAGCAAGATGCGCTCGCCCCGCACCGTGTGCACCTCGATCCCATCGAGGGAGGCTTGCACGGTGCTAAAGAGGACGCGCCTGGCCAGCACCATCGCCGTCAGCCACAGCAGCAGCACCCCGCCGCCGATGCCGAGCAGGGTCTGTTTCACCGTGGGGGCGGCGTGCGCCACCAGCACGGCCAGGGTCAGCCCCAGCGCCACCACCGCCGGGGTCACCAGCAGCAGCGCCGCCAGTGCCCCACGCGGGCGATACATCTCTGCTTCCAGCGGGACGGGTGGGGGCACCGCCTGTACGGCGGTGATGGGGCGGCTGATGGCCGTCAATGGGCGCGATTGTCGCATGTGCTGACCTCTTGCTGTCCTTGAGAAGGATGATGCCGTTTGAGACGGGGCTATTATAGCATAGGGGCACCCCGCCCAGCGCGGACTCGCCGGGGTGCTGGGACATATGGCTGTGCCCTTGGGTGACGCGCCAAAGTGGCACACCAGCCAATCAGGCCGTTTCCTGGCAAGGATTTTGCCCTAGCACACGCTGACCACGATTTCCCTCCCCCTGGAGCGTAGCGCATGGATGCGAAGCTGTACCCCATCGCCCCCGCGCGGCCCGTCGTGCTGGCGGGTCTGGCCGACCGCGTGGCGGTGCGTCAACGCTCGGCGGCGTTGCTGGCCCTGTCACGCCGCCACGTGGGGCCGCTCGCCCTCACGGGGGTCGCGTGCGCCATCGGCCAGGGCATCACCATCACGCAGGCAACCCTTGCCCTCCAGACGGCAGATACGCCCAGCTATCTGCGGGTGGCGGCGGGCATCGCCAGCCGGGGATTGTTCTTTGACCAGACGCGCACGCCGGGCTATCCGGCCCTGCTGGCAGGCATCTTCGCCGTCGCGGGGCGCGGCAACCTGGGCGCGGTGGTGGCGGTGCAGACCGTGCTGGTGGCGCTGGCGACGCTGCAACTGTACGGCCTGGCGCTGCGGCTCGTCGGGCGTCCGTGGCTGGCGGGCGGCGTTAGCGCCTTCGTCGGCATGTCGGTCTATTTCACGAACTGGGAGCGCGTCATCGGCACCGAGGCGCTGGCGACTTGGGCGGTCATCACGCTCTTTGGCCTTTTCGCGCGCTACCTGCACACCGGGGCGCGGCGCTGGCTGATCGCCCTGGCGGTGTGGTCGGTGGTCGTCATCTTGATCCGCCCGTTCTTCCTCTACCTGCCGCTGTTGTTGTTGGGGATGCTCGCCCTGCGCGCGTGGCAGGGGGGGCAGTGGCGCGCGCAACTGCGCGGGCTGGCGCTGGCGGGGGGCCTCATCGCGGGCCTCCTCTGCGCCTACATGGCGGCGAATGGGGCGGTCTGTGGCTATTTTGGCCTGAGCGATGTCGGCACGGTCAACATGTTCGGCAAGGTGCTGGAATATCATATGGAGGGCGAGACGGACGATCCACACTTCGCCGTGTTGCAAAGCGACCTGCAAGGTTATCTGCACGGCTCGAATGAACCCTGGGGCTTTCCGTACCATTACCCCGCCTATGCCGTGGGTAACTATGCCCCCCTGGGCGAGTATACCCACGCCATCATCACGCGCCATCCCCTCGAATTCGCTCAGAAGACCATCCCCGACATCCTGCTGACGTTGAACGCCTCGCCGTCGCTCTATGCCCCGCTCGCGCCAACCGTGCCGCAGTGGGCGGTGGGCTTCGTGCAGCTCGCCTCGGTGCCGCTAGCGGCCTATCTGCTGCTGCTGCCGTTGCTCGGATGGCTGCTGTGGCGCTGGTCGCGCGCGCGCGGCGACGCGGCGGATACCCTGGCGGCGACGCTGGGGCTGGCGCTGGCTGGGACGATCCTGATGGCGGCGGGCGGGGCCTACACCGTGATGCATGGCACCCAGATAGTGGGCGATTTCTATCGGCTGCGTGCCCCGCTGGACTGGGCCTTTGTGCTGCTGCTGGCGCGTGGCTTGGTCGCGCTGCGGGGCGGCGCTGGCACGCGTGCGCCAGACCCCGCCTGAGCGATAGCGCTCATAGTGGTCTTTTGCGGTGTGACGTTTGCTATTTGCTGCTTGCAAAATAGCTCACATGATGAGATGATTTCGCTAGAACATGTCCCTTTTGCTGATGTGCTCGTAGTATTTTTTGTGCGGGTCTATGATGCTGTGGTGCTCAATGGGGGAAGGTAAGCGCAATGGCGGTGCTCACAGAGCGGCTGGTGGTGCCCGCGACGCAGGTGCGCGCATGGTGGGTGACGGCAAGCAAGACGGTGGTTGGTCAGGCAACCATCTTTTGGCTGGTCTCGCGGGGCATCTTGCTCATCTTCACCGTGCTGGCGGTGCTTTTCAGCCAAGATGCCACGCGCACGGCCTCCTTCGCGCCGCTCGACCTGTTGCACCACTGGGACCAGTGGGACGCGGATTGGTATTTCGCCATCGCGCGGTCGGGCTATTACAGCGCGGAGTCTACGGTCTATTTCCCCCTCTTTCCCGCGCTGATCCATGTGGGGTCGGCGCTCTTTGGGCCGCGGTCAGCTTTCCTGGTGGCGATGGGCATCAGCCAACTGGGGTCGCTGGCGGCCTTCATCGGCATCGCGCTGCTGGCCACGCATGAGCGCAAGGAGCGGGCGGCGGGGCTGCCTGCCGTGCGCGTGCTAGCGGCGTATCCGCTGGCCTTTTTCTTGGCGGCACCGTATACCGAGGGCCTCTTTATGGGGCTGGCGGTGTGGGCGCTCTACGCCACGCGGCGCGGCTGGTGGTACGGCGCGGCGGCCTGCGCGACGCTAGCGATGCTGACGCGCTCGATGGGCATCGCCCTCTGGCTGCCGATGCTCTGGGAGTTTGGTCGTCAGGCGGGCTGGTGGGTCTGGGTCGGCATGCGGTGGCGCGCTCGCCAACATCTGCGCACGGACCTGTGGGACGAGCTTTCCGCGTTTCGGCTCGACCGCGCGTTTTGGGTCGGAACGAGTCGGTTTCTGGCGGCGGCGCTGGCGGTGCCGGTCGGTCTGGGCGTGTATAGCCTCTATTGCTATGCGCGCTATCATGATGCCCTGTCGTATCTGCACCAGGAGCGCGCCTGGTTTCACCAGACCATGCCGCCGTGGCAGACCGTCAGCATCGTCCAAACCTATTTCAGCGGCATCCCCGGTTGGAGCTTCTATCAGGCGCGCTTCCTGGTCGATCTGCTGCCGCTGCTCTTTTGCGGCGTGGTGACGGTCGTGATGGCGCGGCGCTGGCCGGTAGCCTACACCCTGTATATGCTCGTAGTGCTGTGGCTGTGCCTGACCGCGCCGACTATCAATGGCAGCTTCCCATTCCCGCTGATGTCGGTGGGGCGCTATGTGCTGGTGGCGATTCCGGTGTATCTGACCGTCACCACCTGGGTGACGCGCCACGCCTGGGTCGAGCAGATCGTCGCCAACGGCGGGCTGATGCTGCAAGCCCTGCTGCTGGCCTTTTATCTGCGCGGCGGGTGGATCGTGTGACGATAGGACGCGACGCGTTGGCGGCCCAGTCGTGTCGTCGGTCTCTGCCCGGCGCGGTTAGTCAAGGACCTTGACAAATTGGCGGAAGCAGGTATACTGTCCTGTAGCCTTGTATAAAGGTGCGTCATTCGCCGCCTCCCCAGGCATTCTCATGAGCATATCATGGTCGGGCACGGCGTTTGTGTCCGACGGATGGGGTTTCTCAGAAGGAGAAACTGTGATGCAACGGACCGCATCATCTCGCCTCGCCCTGATCATCGTTCCCCTCGTACTCATCATCACCCTCCTCGTCGTCGCCATCCCGCGCGCCCATGCCCAGCCGCAGCGCGCCTGGATGAACGAGGCCCTCACCCCCGACCAGCGGGCCGATGCCCTGATCGCGCAGATGACCCTCAGCGAAAAACTGGCGCTTCTCTCGGGCGTCGGCGGCGCGTATGTCGGCAACATCCCGGCGAATACCCGCCTCGGCATTCCCGCGCTCGGCCTCGAAGATGGCCCAGCGGGCGTCGCCGATGGCATGACCCAGGTGACGGCCTTCCCCGCCCCGGTGGGCGTCGCCGCCAGTTGGGACACGACCTTGATGAACCAATTCGGCCAGGCGCTCGCGGCGGAAGAATATGGCAAGGGCGCGAATATCGCCCTCGCGCCGACGGTCAACATCCTGCGCAATCCGCAGTGGGGCCGCAGCTTCGAGAGCCTGGGCGAGGACCCCTACCTGGTTGGTCAGTTGGGCGTCGCCGACATCCAGGGCATCCAAAGCCAAAATGTCATCGCCACGGTCAAGCACCTCGTCGCCAACAACCAGGAATATCATCGTACCTCGGATAGCTCGAATGTGGATGAGCGCACGCTGCACGAAATCTACCTGCCCGCCTTCCAGGCCGCCGTGCAGCAGGGTAACGTCGGCGCGGTAATGTGCTCGTACAATCGTATCAATGACATCTATGCCTGCGAGCAACCCTCCATCCTCGGTGACGTGCTGAAGAGCCAATGGGCCTTCCCTGGCTTCGTCATGTCAGACTGGGGCGCGACGCACTCGACGTTGCAGTCGGCGGCGGCGGGCCTCGACATGCAGATGCCGGATCAATCCTACTTTGGCGGTGCCCTGCAAACGGCGGTGCAGAACGGCCAGGTCTCGATCCAGACCATCAATCAGATGGTCCATCGCATCCTGCGCACGATGTTCGCTGATGGCCTCTTTGACCACCCCGTTACGGGGAACGCCAACAGCAATGTCGCCACCCCGGCGCATGACCAATTCACCACCCAGGCGGCAGAGCAGGGCACGGTGCTGCTGCAAAACACGCAGAGCATTTTGCCGCTCAATAGCGGCTCCGTCGGCTCCATCGCCGTCATCGGCCCCGATGCCTCCACCGCCGTGATGGATGCGGGTGGCGGCAGCGCGCACGTGAACGCGCCCTTCGTCGTGACCCCATTACAGGGCATCACCGCGCGCGCAGGCAGCGGTGTGAATGTGCAGTACGCCCAGGGTGTTGGCGCGGGCGGCGCATTGCCCATCGTGCCTTCCTCCGCGCTGTCCCCCTCCGCTGGGGGCGGCAGTGGGCTGACCGGGCAATATTACAACAACACGGCACTCACCGGGTCGCCCGTCTTGACGCGCACCGACGCGAACGTCGATTTCAACTATAATGGGGCCTCGCCGGGGACGGGCGTCAACGCGACGCAGTGGTCCGCGAAATGGACGGGCACCCTAACGCCCCCGGCGACGGGCAGCTACACCTTTTCGCTCACCAGCGATGATGGCAGTCGCCTCTTCATCAATGGCACCAAGATCATCGACAACTGGCGCGACCAGGCGGCGAATACCCAGACAGGCACCGTCACCCTCACCGCCGGGCAGACGGCCGCTATCGAGGTCGATTACTATCAGGGCGGCGGCCTCAGCCAGGTGAATCTGGGCTGGCAATACCCCGGCTCACCCAGCCTCATGAACCAGGCCGTGACGCTCGCCAAAAACTCCAACGTCGCGGTCGTCTTCGTCAACGATGAGGAATCGGAAGGGTCGGATCGCGGCAGTTTGAGCCTACCCAATAACCAAGATCAGTTGATCTCGGCGGTCGCGGCGGCCAACCCCCACACGGTCGTCGTGGTGAATAGCGGTGCGCCCGTGTTGATGCCCTGGGTCAGCCAGGTGCAGGGCATCGTCGAGGGCTGGTATCCCGGCCAAGAGGATGGCAAGGCCATCGCGGATATCCTCTTTGGCGATGTGAACCCCTCTGGCAAGCTACCGAT
>JBBQSR010000042.1:0-12997 GCA_038234855.1 Ktedonobacterales bacterium
TATGAGCACGAGACGCCCGAATGGCACCCCGAAAGCCCCGACCGGCTGCGCGCCATCTTGCGCGTGCTGGGCGAGCAAGGCATCTTGGATCACCCGAATCTGCGGCAGTTCGCGCCTCGTGCGGCGACGGATGACGAGCTGGCGGCGGTGCATGACCGTGAGTATATCGCCAGCATCGCCGTGGCGGCGGCGCAGGCGCGGCCCGGCTACCTGACCAGCCTCGACAACGACACCTATGTGGGGCCGCGCTCAGACGAGGTGGCGCGCCACGCCGCCGGGGCCGCGCTGGTGGGCATCGACGCGGTGATGGCGGGCGAGGCCGACAACGCCTTCGCGCTGGTGCGCCCACCGGGCCACCACGCCGAGGCAGCGGAGGCGATGGGCTTTTGCCTCTATAACAATGTCGCGGTGGCGGCGCGCTATGCCCAGCAACGGCACGGCCTGGGCAAGGTGCTGATCATCGACTATGACGTGCACCACGGCAACGGCACGCAACACATCTTTTATGATGACCCGACCATCGCGTATTGCTCGGTACATCAGTCGCCCTTCTACCCAGGGACGGGGCGTTTCGACGAACTGGGCGAGGGCGCGGCGCGCTTCACCAACTGCAACGCGCCCATCCCCGCCGAAACCGAGCTCGAGCTGTATGATGGCATCTTCCGCGAGGTCTTCTTTCCCTTCACGGATCGCTTTCAGCCGGACCTGATTTTGCTGTCGGCGGGGTATGACACCCACTGGCGCGACCCACTGGCGCAGGTGCGGCTGACCTCGCCAGGCCAGACCTTGCTGACGCAACATGTGCAGCAGCTGGCGCGCGACTACTGCGGTGGCAAGCTGGTGGCGGTGCTAGAGGGTGGCTATGACCACGAGGCGACGGCGTACTCGGTGGCGTGGTCGCTGGGGCTGCTGCTGGGCATGACCGAGATGCCCGATCCGGTCGGCGCGCCGCAGCCCATCAACTTTCGCTGGAACGCCGACGCGGTGGTCGACGAACTGCGCCGGGTGCAAGAACTGGTGGGCTATCGCCGCAAGGTGCGCCTGGCTGGCCCCGAACCCGAATAAGGAGAACGCGATGGAGAAAGCTGGCTTTGCCTCGATAGATGCCTATATCGCCACCTTCCCGCCAAAGATCCAGGCGTTGCTGGAAACGGTGCGGGCGACCATCCGGACCGCCGCGCCAGAGGCCACCGAGCAGATCAGTTATCAGATGCCGACCTTCGCGCTGCATGGCAATCTGGTGCATTTCGCCGCGCTCAAGCAGCACATCGGCTTCTATCCCACGCCTAGCGGCATCACCGCGTTTCCGCAAGAGACGGCGCGCTATGCCAGCACCAAGGGGGCGATCCAGTTCCCCCTCGACCAGCCCTTGCCGCTGGATCTCATCACGCGCATCGTGCGCTTCCGCGTCGCGGAAAATCTCGCCAGGGCGGCAACGAAGGAGGGCAAGCGCAAGGAGTGAGCGCGTCGGACGAGTGGTTATGGGCACCACGCGTCGCGCTTGACAAACCGCCTTGGGAGCGGGTACACTAGGGATGTCCCTTTGGCGCATTCGTCTAGGGGCCTAGGACGCCGCCCTTTCAAGGCGGAGATCACGGGTTCGAATCCCGTATGCGCTACCTATCTTGGCTCTGGCATGGTTGCCAGAGCCTTTTTTGTTCGCCGTGGCCCCACCCCAGGCGGACGCGGGCGGTTGGGGTGGGGCCACGGGTCAGCCTGCTCGTCCGGCCCAGCGGAGGACGCGCAGGGCGTGCAGCGTGAGCCAGCGGCTCGGCTCACCCTCGCGCTCACCCAGGTCAACGAGCAGTCTATCATGGTAGACGCGTTCGAGGGGCCAGCGCCCGTCGGCGGCGCGCTTAGACGCCACGATATCAATGGCCTCTGCGACCCGCGCGTCTGGTGTGACGCCCGCCGCTCGTAGATAGTCTAGCGCGCGGAGGATGTCATAGCGCCACCCATTCGGGAAGGCGAAGCGCAGCCAGTCACCGCCGCCTTTTTCTGGCGAGATGGCCTCCCCAGTCGAGAGGCGACGAAACAGCCCGCGCCGCAGCAGGTACTCTTGGCCCCGATTGCGGGCGGCAGCGACCTCGGCAGCACCACCCGTGGCTCGCTCGAACTCTAGCAGGCCTTCGAGCACGTTGATCGTCGTGTCGAACGATCCCCTGGTCGATCCGTTCTCCTGCTCGCAGTTCCAGCCGTCGTCGGCCATCTGCTCGGTCAACAGCCGATCAACGATGCCGCGCACATCCGCCCCAAAGTACGCGCCGATGGCGACGGCTCGACCATTGATGCAGGGTTCGACCTCGCCCTCGAAGTACGGTTGATTGTCGTGCTCCCAGCGACTGTTGGCCGCGACCAGCGCGACGGCGCGCTGGACCGCCTCGGTGGCGGGGTCGACGCCGAACTGCTGGAGCAGTTGGAGGGTGTAGGTGGTCGATATCCATTCGGGGAAGAGGGTGCCGCCGCTCCATTGGCCATCGGCACCCTGGGCGGCGAGCAGTTGCGCCCCCCAGCCCTCATGCGCGACGCGGGCACGCTCCGCCGCGACCGCTTCGGGTGACGCATCGGTCAGGTCGCGCATGACCTGCCAGCGGATGGCGGGGTCTGAGTCTAGCAGCCAGTCCAGCACCTTCGTTGTTTCCATTGTCGCCTCCTCTGATAAGGGGATATCTGCCTGCCATTGTAGCACCGTGCCGGGGAGCCAGCGCAGAGAATGCGCGCCTTCCGATGGTGCATACCGCTCTGGCGGATCAACCATGGTGGCCCATGCACATTGCGCCACGATGGTCGATGATGGTACGTTCTTTATGCCGGTCACGATAGTGGTCACGACGCCAACAGGTCCCAGCCCACGACGGCGGGCGTCATCAGCGGCGGCGCGTTCACGCGTTGGCTGCACAGCCCATCATCTCGTCGCTAGGATGTTTCGCCGATGCTGCACACCTATTGGCTGCGGTTGCGCGGCTTGCAACGCAACGCGCGCCTGTTTTTGTGGAGTAATGTCCTCATCAATGTCGCCGCCGCCGCCATCGGCTTGCTCTACACCATCTTCTTGACCGACCTGGGCTTCACCACGGGCTTTCTGAGCGATCTGCTGATCGTTGGCATCGCGGGGGCGGGGCTGGGGCTGATCCCGGCCATCATCATCGCCAATCGCTTCAGCGCGCGGCGGCTGCTGATCGGCAGCAACCTCATCGGGGGCGTCGCGGCGGGCGCGCAGTTGGTGGTCCCCCAGGCGGCGGTGCTGCTGATCACGACGTTTTTCGTGGGGGCCTCGGCGTCGATCTACATCGTGCTGACGCCGCCGCTGCTGGCCGCGACCAGCACGGAGGCTGAGCGGGCGCACCTTTTCAGCATCAACGCGACGCTGGGGCTGCTGACGGGGGTGGTGGGCAGCCTGATCGGTGGCTTCTTGCCCCGACTGATGGCGCTGCCCGCCGTGCTGCACTTCCCCCTGGTCGTCGCGTTGGGGCCATTGCTGGTGCACGGCAAGACGTTGCCGCTGCAACTGGCGCTGCTGGTGGTGGGGGCGCTTTCCATCGCGTGCCTGTGGCCGCTGTACCTGATGGATGATGCCGTGGTGCGGCTGAACCCGCCGCCCGCGCCGGGGGCACCCGCGCCGCCGGGGATCGGCCAAACGGTGCGGGCGTGGCTGGGCCGCTGGCGCGAGGTGCCACAGTTAGCACGCAGCGCGGGGCGGTGGCGCGCGACGCCCTTCGCCATCTACGAGACGGTGTTGGGCTTCGGCGCGGGGCTGTTTTTGGCGTATATCAACCTCTTTTTCGTCAAGCATCTGGGGCTGGGCACCGCGACGTATTCGGTGATCTCGTCGGCGTCGACCATCATCTTGGCGGCGGCGACGCTAGGCGCACCGATCATCGCGGAACGTTTCGGCAGCGTGCGGGGGCCGGTGGTGGCGCAACTGTGCTCGGTGCCGCTGCTGGTGCTGCTCGGCTTTACCCACAACATCCCCCTGATCGTCGGGTGCTATCTGCTGCGGGGCACGCTGATGAATCTGGGCCAGCCCGCGCTGCAAAGCTTCGTCATGGGCATCTTGCCGCCGGGCGAGCGTGGCGTGGCCAGCAGCATCTTCAATGTCGGCTTTCAGGTGACGTCGGCGGCAGGGGGCGTGTTGAGCGGCTATCTATTGGATCGCGGCAATTACGCGCTAACCTTTTCGCTGGCAGGCCTCTGCTACCTGGGCGCGATGCTGGTGCTGGTGCCCTGGTTTGGCCGCGAGGCCGCGCTGCTGCACCACGAAGCACCCGCCACGGAGACGCCAGCGGTCGCGTCCCATTCATAAACGAGGAGCGATGATCGATGTCTGCAACCGACCCCATCACCGAACACATCTGGGAACGCCACGTTTTTGTCTGCACCAGCGGCGACTGGTGCGCGACGGTGGATGGCGACGGCCTGGGCGTGCACGCGCGGCTGAAAAAGCTGGTGGGCGCGGCGGGCCTCGGCGACCGCGTGCGCGTCAACCACAGCGGTTGCCTGGACCAATGCGGCTTTGGCCCGATGATCGTCGTCTACCCCGAAGCCGTGTGGTACCACGCGGTGACGCCCGCCGATGTCGATGAGATCGTCGCTGAACACCTCGTCTATGGTCGCCCCGTCGAGCGGCTGCGCTACCGCAACCACCGGGGCAAAAACAAGCTGAGCCGTGACGCCGAGAAACGCCCGATTGTGCGACCGGATGGCCCGAGGACGGTGGGCAGTTGAAACCGCCCGCCACACATGCCCACCATTCCACGAGGTAAAGTCAGGGAAAAGGACGACGAAGGCAAACAAGGATGCGAGGAAACAGCGAGAGCGAGGCCCGTGCTTCGCTGGTGGTGGGCAACTCATCGGTCTCAGCGGCGGTGCGCTGATGGATGGCCAACCATGCGAACATGCGCGCCATGACCCAGCGGCGGGTCCGGCCCAGCCACCCGTGCTGAGGGACCGCTGTTTCGCCTCGGTCGCTCATGTTTCATACCGCCCGAAATAGTAAGCATAGCGCTGATCCAGACGATGGTGCGCTACCAATACTTCTTCACTTGGGCGCACACCCACTATTATCTGTGCGATATACGTTCGTTGGCCGCGCTGTAGATGGGCGGTGTCGCTGGTCATAAACCAGATGAGCAGGCATAGTACTATTCACCAGAGAACGCACACAACCAACGTGATTCACGCGGAGGCTAGTAATGGCCATCAGTACCTAACGAAACGTCAGTTCGGGATAAGGATGGCGTGAATGCTCATTTCACAGGAATTGGGGGAGAAAATCGGCAGCAAAGCAAGCAGAGGCGGCAAAAACCTGACGATTTTCAACGAGTTGCTTTGCTGCTTACTTTACCAAAGCGAGGCATAGAGCCACTCTGATGCGCTTTCTTATCCCGAACTGACGTTATTTATCTCAACGCGAGCAATAAATGTCCTTAACGACTGTATGTGTGTGTCTCTTATTCAGTTGCTCCCTCGCATTGAAACATTGCGAGGGAGCATGCTCACCCAACCGGCTTCTGTGCAATTTTCGTTGAGCGATTGGTCAAAGAAAGGACCTACAGGCATGAGAACTTGTCACGCTATCCGGTTCATCCTCACGTCAATGATGCTGTGCTTTGCCCTTTTCTGTGCTGCATGCAGCAGCTTGGGGCATTCCAGCCCAATGGCGACGCAAACACCCAGCACTGCTACGCAAAACAGGCGCGATACACTATTGACCTATACACCACACACGGATAAGATCTTCTTCTTGGCATGGTCGCCTAATGGGAAGCGGTTGGTAACTGCCTCAGCCGATCAGACCGTGAAAATTAGCGATACCACGACCGGGAACATCGTGCTCACTCATCAGACCTTCCATTCTGGAATTCCAGCGGTCGCCTGGTCTGATGATGGACGATACATCGCAGCTGGTGCTGGGTATAATAAAGGGGTTGCCGTTCCTGGCGATACCATCGTTGAGGTATGGGACGCCACCACTAATGCCACGCTCTTCACTTATCGCGGGCATACCAGCTTCCTTAACTCCGTCGCTTGGTCACCCAATGGCACGCGGATCGCTTCTGCTGGAGATGATAAGACGGTGCAGGTATGGGATGCACTGACCGGTAAACATGCATTGATTTATCGGGGGCACACCCAGGACGTTGGCATAATCGCCTGGTCGCCCGATGGGAAGAAAATCGTTTCAGCGAGTGCAGACAAAACGGTGCAGGTGTGGGATGCCACTACAGGTGCTACCCTGATGACATTGCATATGAACGATGAAGCCTGGGGGGTTGCCTGGTCCCCTGATGGCAAACAGATTGCAGCGTCCACGGGTTCGTTCTATAACAGTGTCACCAACCCCTTGGTTGAGGTGTGGGATGCACAAACAGGGCAGATGGTGCATACCCTGACTGGCCAGTTGTTCAATATCTGGTCGGTGAATTGGTCGCCCGATGGCAAGTGGCTGTGTGCGGCCAGTGGTGATGGCTCAGTTCGCATCTGGAACGCCGCTTCAGGACAGTTGGACTACACCTATCTCACCCTCTCTGCGGCGTATATCGCTGTTTGGGCACCGGATAGTAAGCGGCTCGCCTCGGCAGGTTCCAGCAGCGATGTGCATATCTGGCAACCGCTGCTCAATAACTAACGAACGCGAGTCCTGGTTAAGCGGGCAGCAGAAAAGACGTTTTGATGGGTTGCAGACAATAGGCCACGAGACCCGCAAGCAGGTTGACGAAGAAGTTGGGCGACACTGCGATGGCGCGTGTGCTCAATTTGGCACCCGTGCTTGAGGCGTTGCCACACGGATTCAATGACGGCGCGATGCCGGAGCAAGGCCGCGTCGGTCGGGTCAAGCGGAGGAGCCACCATATTCTTGCGCGGGCGGACAATGAATTGGATGCCGTGGTCATGACGCAAGTCCTCGCCGAGCGCCGCTGAAACATAACCGCGATCCCCGAAGAGTTTGCCAAACAGGCGTGCAACCATCGACGGGACCGGGCGACGATCATCGACATGACCTACCGTCAGTTGAACTGCCAAGAACTCGCCACGGTCGTTGATAATCCCGCGTCATTTGAAGCCATGCGCGTGGTCCGTCGCCGCTGGCGGGTGCCATCAGTGAGCAACTGCTGCTCCCACTGCGGCCAAAACTGCTGGCAAAAATCATCGACATCACAAAACAATTCCAGTATCCTCATAGCAGTGCTCCTCTGGTAGTGTTGGTGTCATCTACCAAACATTCTACCAGAGGTCGCGCTTATCCTGGATTCGCGTTAACGAAAGGCTTACCACCCATGCCCGTTACGGCTTGAAGCCGTGCAAGGCTTTTGGGCACGCATTTCAGGGAACGACACACGAAGCGCCACAGTCGTATGCGGTAACGGGCGGGGGAGCGGGCATTCCAGTTCGCCGCTTCTGCGCGCCCCGCACCGCGCGTGCATGCTCGCGCACCTCGCTTAACCAGTGCTCACTGCGGGGAAGGCTAGCGGGCTGCCGCTTGCACCACCACCACGTCACGCGGCCATGACAGGCGCGCGTGACCATCGCACGACCTCACCGCTGAGACAACACCGGAGTATCTGTGGAGGATCTCAATGACGAAGATTCGGCGCTCACTGTTCGCCGCACTCGGTTTCCTGCTCGTGGCCAGCCTGGTCGTGGTGGGGCTGCTGCATCCCCCGCACGCACGGGCCGACGGCCCCAACGTGCGAGTATGGCTCACCGATGGGGGCAGCAATAAACTGACGCAACAACCCTCCATTGCCTTCGCCGCGCGCGGCGACCTCACCGCCGACGCTGGCGTGACCGTCGATGAATCGCAGACGCTGCAACCCATCCTGGGGTTCGGCGGCTCGATGACCGATGCATCGGCTTGGTTGACGTGGAACAACAGCCAAAAAGATACGATCATGTCGTGGCTCTTCGACCAGAATAACGGCATCGGGGTCAGCTTTTTGCGCCAACCCATCGGCGCGCCCGACTTCATCCATGAGCAGCAGTTTTATACGCTAGATGACACGCCCAACGATACGGACTTATCGCAATTCTCGGTCGCCCATGACCAAGACGCCATCATCCCCCTGCTGCAACAAGCCTTGCGGCTCAACGGCAATGCCCGCGTCATGGCCAACACATGGTCCCCCCCCGCCTGGATGAAGACCAACAATGCCCTCACCCATGGCGGCGAGCTGAATGACGGCAGCAATGGTACGCGCAACGACTACCCCACCTTCGCCAACTATCTGGTGAAGTTCATTCAGGCATATCAGCGCGACAATGGCATCCCCATCTATGCCATCACGCCGCAAAATGAGCCGCTGGCCTCGCAGATCTGGCCGTCGCTCAGCCTGAACTCCGCCCAGGAACGCAATCTGATCAACAATTACCTCGCGCCAGCCCTCCAAAACGCGGGGCTATCGACGAAGATCATCGGCTATGACCACAACTGGGATGACGCGGGCTACGTATACGCGCAAGATCTGCTGAGTGACAGCACGACCTACAACGCTATCGCGGGCGTCGGGTTCCACACGTACAGTGGCGATCCCAGCAAAGCCAGCAAGATCCATTATCAATTCCCCGCGAAAGAGATCTGGGAGACGGAGGCCTCGCCCGTCTGTGATGGCGGTGGGCGTGCCATCGACAACCTGGAACACAGCGTGCAGAACTGGGCGGAAGTGGTGCTGCTGTGGAATCTGGTGCTGAAGAATGGCGGACCCGCCCTGCGCCCCCCCACCAACTGCGATGGGCTGGTGGACCTGGACGCCAACGATGCGCCCTATAAGACCAACTCGTACTATGAGATGGGGCACTTCACCAAATTCGTGCAGCCGGGGGCATATCACATCGGCGCCCAGACCCACGCGGGTCCGGTGGACGCGGTGAGCTTCCGCAACCCCGATGGCTCGAAGGTCGAGGTCGCCCACAACACCGATGCCAGCAACAGCCACACCTTTGGCATCATGTGGGGCACACAGTCGCTGACCTATACCCTCCCCGCCGCTGGCATCGCGACCTTTACCTGGACGTGGACGCAGGCCGGATATGCCGCGCTGGATCGCACAGGCTGGCAGGCCAGCGCCTCAGCAAGCAGCGCGAATGATGCGCCAGCGAATGCCCTGGATGGCAACAGCGGCACCCGCTGGTCGACGGGGCATGGGATGGCGAATGGCGACGCCTTCACGGTGAACTTCGGCGCGCCCCAGACCTTCGACCAACTCGCGCTCGATGCCGGGCCGTCCACGGGTGACTATCCGCGCAACCTCGCAGTCTACGTCTCGACCGATGGGCAAAATTGGGGCAATCCCATTGCCGCAACTGCTGGCACACAGCAGCAGACGTGGGTATCCTTCCCCACGCAGACCGCGCAATATGTCAAAGTGCAGCAATTGGGCACGGCGGGCAACTGGTGGAGCATCGCGGAGTTCAACGCCTACGACACCATCGGCGCGGCAGCCCTGAGCCATGCCGCACTGTCGGTGCAGGCATAGAATTCCTCAGGGAGCGATCCGGTGACGAACGCCATCGACGCCGACCCGACAACGCGCTGGAGCTCGGGCACGGGGCAGACGAGTGGCGTCAGCTTCACCATCGACACGGGGGCAACGCACACCATTAACGGCGTCAGCCTGGATAGTGGGGCCAACCTGGAAGATGATGCCCATAGCTGGCGCATCTATGTGACTAACGATCCGGGCAATCTGGGGAGCGCTGTGCTGACGGGCTATGGCGCGGGGCAGTTCCAAAACATTCCGCTGCCCGCGACGAGTGGGCGCTATGTCGTCATCGTGCTGGGCAATACCGTCGTGGGCAATTGGTGGTCGCTCACCAATGTGAACGTGTTTGGCAGCTAGGTCGCGGTCAGATGGCGTTTGTCGCCCTGAGCGTTTGCCAACGCATCCACGCCTTCGCAGCATGCAGGGCGTCCGCCGTCAGTGCGCATATGGCGAGTGGGCGCGTCCTCGCTGCCGTGGTTCGCGCCACCGTTGGGGCGCATCGCGGCAGCCCTCGCGCCAGCGCAGCGACTGGGTGTCCTGCCTCATACGCGATAGAGGGTGTACTGGCGCGATTGGCTGCCGGAAATGGTGATGGTGCCATCGCCCCAGGGCAGGAACACGCTCGCGCCATTCCCGGTCGCCACGGCTTGCCAATGCGCGATGAGATCAGGGGGCAGCGTTTCGACGGCGAAGGGGGGGCTGGCAGCCAGGATTGGTGGCTTTTTACCAGCGGCAAGCGCGACCGTCGTGCCATTATAGAGTGTGGCCCTGCCCGTAAATGCAGAACCGATGACCTAAACTCTCTTCCAGGTATTGGCGCGCTTCGGTGAAATCGCCACGGTAGATGGCGACGCCCCCCAGCGCGTTCAGCGCATCCGCGATGCCGGGGCGATGCCCTTGTTGGTGATGCAGCGCCAAGCCCTCTTTGAGCAAGACTTGCGCTTGCGGGTAATCGCCCTGCGGCCATGCCAGCGAACCCGCTGCCACCAGGGCCGCTGCACGGGTGGTGCTGCTGGCGAGTGCGGCCTCTGCCGCACTCGCGGCCAGGAACGCGTCGAACCACTGTCGACCCTCGGTCAGATAGCCACGTTGCCGCCCAAAAGCCCCCAAGGCAAGGCAGAGGCGCAAACCATGGGCGATGGCCGCCGTCGCCTGGAAGTGGGTGAGCATGGCGCGATACGCAACCAGATCCGTTTCGAGGTGATCGAGCCAGGTGCTTTGCGCTTGCCCCTGCAAGTGGGCTTCGGCGCGGGCGAGGTAATAGGCGGCATGACGCCCTTGCACCGCAGCCAGTTCCCCATGCTGCGCCAGTAGCTCACGGCCATATTCGCGAACCGTCATCAGCAGATCGAAGCCTGCCTCGCCGTGCAGCTCGTGGGCACGACGAGACTCTGATCAATCAGGTTCCGCCAGCCTTTCGAGGAGTGCCCCTTCTTCCGGGCCGAGGACCTCGGAAAGGGCCGACAGCGTCGCCCCATCGGTAAAGACCGCCATATGCCGCAGACAGCTTTGCGTCGCTGGGGTCAACAGGTGGTAGCTCCAGGCGAGGGTAGAGCGCAGCGTTTGTTGGTGGTGGGGCACATTTTGCGGGCCACCCGTCAAGAGGGTCAGCGGGTGGTCGAGACGCGCCAACAGATGCTGGAGGGGCAACATCTTGACGCGCGCCGCCGCCAGTTCGAGGGCGAGGGGCACGCCCTCGAACTGGCGGCGGCAAATGGCGGCGATGCTGGGGGCAGTGTCGTCGGTGAGGGTGAAAGCGGGCTTGACCGACTGGACCCGGTGGACGAACAACTGCACCGCCGCGATATCTTGAATCTCCGCGCTGGTCACGGCTGGTCCCCGTTCGGGCACCGCCAGGGGGGCCACGGCATATTCGCGTTCGCCTTGCAGGTGCAGGGGGGGGGCGGCTGGTGACGAGGACGCGCAGCCCCGGACATTGCGCTAACACTACAGCCGCAGTGATGATAGAATGAAGAAAGAAGAAGCCCCCCCGAAAGTCAGCGAGCATATATCCCACGATCAGCGATGTCCACATCTGGGCGGAGCGCCTGGAAGAAATCCCCCGCC
Organism: Ktedonobacterales bacterium; assembly: GCA_038234855.1. Taxonomy (GTDB): domain Bacteria; phylum Chloroflexota; class Ktedonobacteria; order Ktedonobacterales; family JACDGC01; genus JACDGC01. Next base: position 11,547 of record JBBQSR010000042.1, read on the forward strand.
TCCTGCGATCGCGCTTTGCGCGTACCGAGCCGCGTGAACGCGCGATGGCGTACCTGCGTGGGCTCCTGAGTACGACGCAACGCAAGAATGGCTGGCAACGCGCCGAGTTGGCCGGCGAGGCCACGCCCGACGGGATGCAACGCCTGCTGAACACCGCCCACTGTGAGGCGGATGCGGTGCGCGATGACTTGTAACAGTACGCCCTGGCGCATCTGCGTGATCCCGAAGCCGTCTTGGTGATCGATGAAACGGGGCTCCTGAAAAAAGGGACCAAATCGGCCGGGGTCGCTCCCCAGTACAGCGGGACGGCGGGGAAACTCGCCAACCGTCAGATCGGCGTGTTCTTGGCGTATGCGACATCGCAGGGACCGGTCTTGATCGACCGTGCGTTGTATTTGCCCCACGCCTGGATGGATGATCCCGCAGGGTGCCGTGAAGCGGGCATCCCGCAGACAGCTCAGCACCAAACCAAGCGGGTCTTGGCGTTGGCCCTGCTGGAACACGCCTACGCCCAGGGCGTCACGGCGAGGTGGGTGACCGCAGACAGTCTCTCTTGGGGGGACGACAAGGTCCGTCATTGGTTGGAAGAACGCCAGCAAGCGTTTGTCGTGGCCGTGCCCTGCAATCAGCGGATGGGCCTGTCGGACAAGGGCGAAGTGGTGGCCGCCACGTGGCCATCGGACGCCTGACAACGGCTCTCTACGGGGGAAGGCAGTCAGGGACCGCGCTGGTTTGACTGGGTGTGGATGCCCATGCCCTGGCGTGATGCGCCCCACGGATGGCAGCACGGGGTAGTGGCGCGTCGCAGCCTGAGCCATCCCACCGACCTGGCCTCCTTTTTCGTATGTGCCCCAGCCGCCGTGACGCTGGCCCAGGTGGTGCAGGTCGCGGGAACACGCGGGCAAGTGGAAGAGGCTTTTGAGGTGGCCAAACAGCAGGTGGGGTTGGATGAATACGAAGTGCGCCATTGGGACGGCTGGTATCGTCACATCACCTTGAGCATGTTCGCGTTGGCGTTTTTGACGGTCGTCAAAGTCACCGCGCAAAAAGGGGGCGACCTGGGAGCAAGAGGACGCCGAAGCTCTCCTCCCATTGACCGTGCCAGAAGTGCGGCGCTTATTCCGCTATTTCCTCTGGAGAGATTTGCCAACGCCGGAGGGAGGTTTGCGTTGGTCACGCTGGCGTCGCCGCCATCAAGCACGCGCTAAACGTGCCCATATCCAGCGTCTTGCCGCACTCTTCCGACCAAGGAAAGAACACACCTGGCAAAAATCATCGGTACGTTGTGAAAGCAAACAGCGGGAAGCATTCACACCATGCGTCCATCAGCCTCACGGTACCAGGAATCAGTCAAAAGGCCGCCCAGGTCTTCCTGGCGGGAAGGGATCTCAGTCGTTTTGCGGACGCCAAACATCTGGCGTCCGGGGCAGGCATCTGCCCCGGCAATGCCG